>CAYJNF010000305.1:0-5124 GCA_964370915.1 uncultured Chitinophagales bacterium | reverse complement strand
GGCGTGCTCTGGGGAGGGTTGGTCGCCGCCTTTCTTCTGTCGTTCATTCTCCCGCACTGGAAAGTCACCGTCGCGAGTTTTGTAGGCTACTCACTACAATCCCTGCTCTTCTTGATTTCGATTTATCTGGTAAAGCATGAACGGTCGCGAAAAACAAAATTCGTGTTCTTGAACTTCGCTGTCTTCTTTGCCGTATCGTTCCTATTTCATGTGTACAGCTTTGTCGGCACGCTTCTCTTTCAGCAGGAGACGATGGCGCGACACTTTTACTTCCAATATGTTTCGCTTGGTCTGTATTTCTTCCTCCTCGCATTTGCGATCTGCTACCTGACGGTTGATCTCTTGTTTCGCGATTTTGGCGTGTTGCCAAAATATCTTGTTGCATTGACGATCGTTGGAGGGTTTTTCTTCTACTATTACAACCCGTACTTCTCGAATCCGAAGTATCTTTATACGACAGAGGAGATAGCTGAGTTCAGGGAACTTGACAAAGCCTCTTCACTGATTGCAACGCAGACCGGGACGCATGCGACTGTGGGAGAGTTGATGGCGGTATTGCCTCACGCGAACGCGCCACTGTTGAATCGTCTAACTTTGATGGAACGAGAAGCTCGCGTCGAGGAACTTCAGCCGTATCTTTCCGGCACGAACTATATCATTCTGCTGTTCAAGCCAATCTATTTGAATGTGATTCAGATGTGCGTTCTGTGCCTTGGCCTGATATTGTTGTTCTTTGGTTATCAGTACAAGAAGGATCCGCCTCAGGGCGCCTATATCGAGAAGATTATGTTTTCGTTTTTGATCTACTGCACGCTCGAGATGTTTCATGCATGGAGTTTTATCAAGACAATCGAATGGCAATCATTTGCTGACATTGTCTCGGTCGGTCAGTATCTGTCTGCTGCGGTACTGTTGTGTACGTCGATAATTTTTGGATTGCGTCTGCGGTTTATTACTTCGGCCAAAGGCGAGTTCTATGAGCACGAGATTGTCGAAAGCCCGTGGGCGGTCACCCGCTGGCGCGATGCATTGGACAATCTTGTGATCAGCCACTTCTTCGACAAGAAAGAAGTGTTCGGACGACTATTGGTCAATCCGGAAACCAAGAAGTAGGTGCAAATCAAGTTCCCTCAATGAGCTGTTGTCACGAACAGCACAAACCATCATCAGTAAGGAAGGCTGTATGGAAGCAAAAACTGGTCTAGGAGAAAAGAAAACAGGGGGCACCTTCGAGTATCCGATTGTTGGGAAGAGCAAGGCCACAGAACACCTGACCCGGCTCATCCAGAAGCTTGCGAAGATTCGTCGCGATGTGGTTATCGTTGGCGAAGCCGGCATTGGTAAAGGGGCTGTGGCGAAGAACATCTACCATCTCAGCAAGGTTGAATTGAAGAACGGCTCACCGGACGAACCGCCGTTCATGTCCGTGAATCTTTCCGTGGTTGATGATAGGGAACTTGAAGCGATGCTGTTTGGGTTCGATCGCGGCGTCGAAGGACTGCCGTACACGTCCAAGCGCGGACTCTTTGAGCAGGCGAATGGCGGCACAGTCCTGATAGAAGAAATCGAAGAAGCGAGCTTTCGCAATCAGATGAAGATCCTGAACTTCATCAATGAACGGAAAACTCGCCGCATCGGCGGTGAAGCGAAGGAGACGGTGGACATCCGGCTGATCATCACGATGAAGGAAGAGCCTGCACAGTTGGTCGAGAAGCGCAAGCTGCTCGAAGACTTGTATGCGAAGATCCTGGAGTTCGAGAAGATTGAAATCCCGTCACTGCGCCAGCGCCCTGAAGATATTCCGCTTCTTGTAAAGCACTTCACCAGCGAGATTTGCCGGGAGCTTGGGCTGGGTGAGTTGGTCATCGATATCAATGCTATTGACGTGCTGGTTCGTCAACCATGGAAAGAGAATATCCGTGAGTTGAAGGCGGTCGTTGACAAGTCGGTCCTCTTCTCGAACGAAGGACGCTTCTCGCTCCCGCCGGAACTCGTCGATGAAAAGACTGAAGTCGTGAAGATGATCAACAACATCATGGCTGGTCAGGAGTTTGTGCTCGACAAATCGCTCGACGTGATCGAGAAAGGAATCATCGAGCGATCGCTTGACCGTTTCGGCTTCAATCAATCGAAGGCCGCGCAGTTCCTGGGCATGACTGAGCAGACATTCCGCTATAAGTTGAAACGGCTTGGAATTGCCAGCGCCAGGTCGCGCGGGTAGGAAAGCGCAAGAACATCGTGCAAACAGAAAAGCCTTCAAGTGAGGGCTTTTTTGTTGTGGTGGATTGGACTACGAAAACTTTCGATCCTTCCATTGGACTTTTCTGCTGAACAGTACAATTGGCGGGAATAGTAGAACGTAGGCGATGTAGTACGCCTCGAAGGGGAGCAAATACAAGAGCAAATATGACTTCCGGAATGTTGAAAGTGCGGGGCGAACCATGAGATAATCCACCAAGCACTTGAGGGCGAGCGGGATGATAATCGCGGCAAACCCGTTGACAAAAAAATTCACAGCAAGAAGAAGCTTGAACGCAAAGCCGACAGCAAAAAGCGAAATGCTTTTCAAGTCCATATCGGCGCCACCCGTCAGCCAACGCTTCTTCTGCCGATAAAGGCTCTTCCAACTTTCGCACGGCAGACTCTGCACGAGCGTCCCTTGATCCAGGGGAAACTTGGCGATGTACCCGCTCGACGTGACAGCGTGGAAGAGCGCGTAATCTTCGGTAATGCTGAACGGAATCTTTCTATACCCGCCAACATCGGTGTACGCTTTTCTGCGGACGGAGAGGTTGTTTCCTACCGCCGTGACCGGGAAATGCAGACGGATTGTCGCTGCGGCAATCGAAAACAAAACAAACCAATCGAGCGCTTGAATTGCCTCAAACAGGTTTTGAGAGCGCAACGACGTAAAGCCTGCCACGACACCCACCTTCTCCTCATTGTAGTACTGTACCGTTTCCTCAACCCACCGTTCCGGCACAATGCAGTCTGCGTCGGTAAATAGCAGAATGTCACCGTTGCTCACGTCAATCGCCTGGGCCACAGCATTTGTTTTGCCTTTGATTGGTGACGAAGGATCTTCTGTTGCATCAAGGAGTTTGATATGCGGGTGGCATGACGCGAATTCCTGAATCACTTCGGCTGTGCGGTCTGAGGACCGATCATTGACAACAATGACCTCCAGCTTCTCTTTGGGATACGTGAGCCGAGAAAGCGATTCGAGACATGGGCGAATCGTGTGCTCTTCATTTCTTGCGGCGACGATGATGGAAGCATTCGGGCGGAGGGTTGCGTCGCGCATATACTGGGCATGGTGCGATCCGATTGCAAAAATGGAAATCTGCACAACGTACAGTATGGTGAAAAGGAGAAGCAGATCGAAAAGCATTGAGTCGGATTGAATGGAATGTCGGATACGGACTTGACCAACTTAGACAAAAAACAAACATGAAGCAATTTGTTGAATCGCCAGCGGGCAAGCGTTATATTGAATCACCATCCACATCACAACACACATGTCGTCACATTCAATCGTCGTCGGTATAGCCGGCGGAACAAGCTCCGGCAAAACCACGGTCACGCGTCAAATAGCCGCGGCTCTCGGCGAAACGAACATTGCCTTGCTTCAGCATGATTCGTACTACAAAGACCTCTCACAATTCGGCGGCAAACAAGCGCAGGATATCAATTTCGATCATCCCGACGCGTATGACACAGAGCTTCTCATCGAACACATCCGCCGCCTCAAACGGGGAGAGACTGTCTCGCAACCCGTGTACAGCTACACGACGTACCGACGCACAAGCGACGTGAAACTTGTCGAACCGAAGCGTGTCATTATTGTCGAAGGCATTCTGGTATTTTGTGAGCACGAATTGCGTGACATTATCGACGTGAAAGTGTTTGTTGATACAGACGATGATGAACGGGTGCTTCGCCGCATCAGACGCGATGTGCTTGAACGCGAGCGCACCATTGAATCGGTGATGGAGCAGTATATCAACACCGTGAAGCCCATGCATCTCGAATTCGTCGAGCCATCGAAGCGTTGGGCGGATGTGATTATTCCCCGCGGCGGCGAGAATCATGTTGCGATAGATTTGGTTGTACGCATGTTGCGGACTCATCACATGTGATAGTTCACGGAGTGCGATTCGGCGTGCAGAACGTTTCTTGCTTCCCACTGCCGAATTGGATATATTTTTGCAGTTTTTCTCAACAAAATGATGCACAAGACTCCTCAAGGCACAAACGGTTCGACCATTGTTACGGAACAGGCTGTCTATCAGAAGACGGTTCTCGACAGTGGTATTCGCGTGGTCACGGAAAAGATTCCGTACGTTCGCTCGGTGTCGCTTGGCCTCTGGACTGATGTCGGGTCGCGGGATGAGAACGACGAGCAGAATGGGATAAGTCATTTCCTCGAACACATGGTGTTCAAGGGAACAAGGACTCGCTCGGTCCGCGACATTGCGCAGAGCCTCGAGTCGCTCGGCGGCTATCTGAACGCGTTCACGACGAAGGAGCAGACATGCTTCTATGCCCGCGTTCTCGATATGCACGTTGGGGAAGCAATGGATGTTCTTGCCGATCTCGTGCAGCATGGGACGTTCAAGCCGGAAGAGATTGAGCGAGAGAAGCTTGTCGTGATTGAAGAGCTGAAGAACACGGAAGATGATCCTGAAGACATTATCCACGACTACTTTGACAAGGCATTGTTTCCAAAACATCCGCTTGGGTTTCCGATCATCGGCACCCAAGAGAATCTTCAGAAATTCAAACGCGATGATCTCCGCTCGCACCTCAGGACGTACTACCGGCCATCCCGGGTTGTTGTTGCGGCAGCAGGAAACATCGACCACAATCACCTTGTCCGGCTTGTAGAAAAGCATCTGGGCGTTCTCTCCGCCGAACGGGGAGACGCACGCCGGAGTGAGGCGCCATCCGTCATCGACCACAACACGTTCGCGGAATATCCGCGCCCCATCAATCAGGCGCACATCTGCCTGGGAACGGTTGCCTACAGCATCAAGCATCCCGACCGGTATCCGTTGATGGTGATGAATGCGTTGCTGGGCGAAGGAATGAGTTCACGGTTATATCAGAACATTCGCGAGAAGT
>CAYJNF010000304.1:3683-5137 GCA_964370915.1 uncultured Chitinophagales bacterium | reverse complement strand
GGGTATATCCGCGATACCGGAACATAAGCACCGGAAGATTCATGTCATGCGTGTCCCGGTTTCATCGGTATCAATACTCTGCCGCGAACGCTTCACGACGCTTCATCTCCGCCTCTCTTCTTGGTCTCAGTTTCTTCCTGCCAAGAAGTTCCTTCAACCGCCAGACAACATCATCAAACGAGCTGTACAGATGATAGGAGATGTTCATGTCCTGGCAGAACTTCTGCAACTCGTCCTTTGCAAAGACAATGTCGGCGTATTGCACCGGACATCGGTCCGAATATCCCTCGCCGACATACACAAGAATGTCCTCTTCACGCGATCTTGTCAGCATGATGTTGCGTTTGCAGCATGCACACCGCGAACACTCGGCATCATCATACGGAAAACTCACTGCGAGACGAACGAAACCGTTTTCAGCTTGAGCACGGTCAATTCTATTTGCAAAGAAAGAAATGCCCTCGATGCCGTTAGCCGACAGTATCTCGCCAATGTAGTAGTCGAGCCCGTCACTGACGATATGGAACTCAATGTTCTGCACACGACAGAATTCCGCGAAGCGGACGAAACCTTTGTCAATCTTCTGGCTTCTCAGAAACTCCTTCGCCAGCAATTCATCCATCTCGCCGACGGCCGCGGCCTCTCGCCGAAACAATTCCTTCGCAGATATCTTCTCTGCTCTGTACGCAGCAACATGCTCGTCGCACTCGTCGCCGCCAAATTTCCGGAAGAACGCGTTGCCGACATCCTGCTGAGTAATCGTCCCGTCAAAATCGATAAAAATTTTCAGTGCCATCGGTGCTATCCTGAGATCACCGCGGCAGATTGTACTTGTGCACCCTGATTGAAGCGAACAGTAACAAGTTTCGAAACGCCTTCTTCTTCCATCGTCACGCCGTACAGTGCGTTCGCCGCTTCCATCGTCCGCTTATTGTGCGTCACCACAATGAACTGGGTGTTGTCGGCAAACTTGCGCAAGATGCGTGTGAAGCGGTCAACGTTTGCGTCGTCGAGCGGCGCATCGACCTCATCCAGAATGCAGAACGGGCTTGGCTTCACGAGATAGATCGCAAACAACAACGCCGTTGCCGTCAGTGTCTTCTCGCCGCCGGAGAGAAGGTGAATCGAAGTCGGGCGTTTGCCGCGAGGCTTGGCGATAATGTCAATCGCAGCCTCCAGCGGATCGACGCCTTCCTCGAGTTTCAAGTCGCATTCATCGCCGGGATCAAACAAGCTCTTGAACGTTTCGATGAAGTTCACGCGGATCTTCTCGAACGTTTCCATGAACTTGTTCTGTGCCGTCGTGTTAATCTCCTCAATCGTTGCCAGCAGCGTTTTTTCCGCCTCGATGAGATCGTTGCGCTGTGTCGTGAGAAATTCATGACGCTGCTTCTCTTCGGAGTACTCCTCAAACGCGGCGAAGTTGATGTTGCCGAGAGTTTTGATCTTGTCAC
>CAYJNF010000304.1:1785-3673 GCA_964370915.1 uncultured Chitinophagales bacterium | reverse complement strand
GCGGCAAAATCAACGAACTCGTCATCCGGGTATTGCTTCAATTCCAGTTGCAGCTCGAACTCGGTGAACGCCCGTTCTTTCAGATGCTCGACTTTCCCTTTCAGGTCGATGATCTTCAGCTCGAGATCGTGAACGCCCTTCAGCGTATCGTCGTGCGTTCGCCGCTCGTCTTTAATCTTGAGCTGAATACGGTGCATCTCCTCGCGCATGTGGAGATTTTCCTGTTCCACTGCCGCCCGACGCGACTCGAGCACGTTAAGCTCTTGCGTCAAGCCGTCAAGGATTTCGGCATTCTCATCAACCGAAAGCCGGGTTACTTCAATTTCTTCGCGGGCTGTCCGCACATCGGTCTCGCGCTTGTCGAGCGTGGCGACGATGGTGGCGATCGAGTCGTTACTTCGTTGCAGCTCATTCTCCGTGTTTTGCAGCTCGCCCTGGAGTTGAACGGCCCGAATCTCGACTTCCTTGACGCGCGTCGAACATTCATTGAATGCCGCTTCCATCGATTCGAGTTCCTGGCTTGCAGCACCCAGAGTCCGCTCAATCGTGGATTTCTCTTCCCGCAGTTGGTCAAGCTCAGGCGCGGCAGCAGCAATGGCGGCTTCAAGCTCCTCCACTTCCTGCTGGAGCGAGGCGACCTCCTCGTTGTTCTTTTCGATGACATCGTTCGCACGCTTGCGTTCAAACTCAAGTTGCGCGATCCTCATCTCGATGCTATTCATCTCCTTCTCCAGAGATTTCACTTCGCCGGCATATTCCTTGAGAAGAATTGCATCGTGCTGCTGTGACACTTCTTCGCGCTGTGCTTTCAGCGCTTCAAGCGTGTTATTGAAGTCGGCTGCTTCGCGTTCCAGACTGTCAATTTGGTCCTGCTTGCCGATCATGCCGCCTTCGTCGAATCGCCTGCTGCCGCCGCGCACGACGCCGATGCTTGTCGCAACTTCGCCTTCGAGCGTTACGCATCGAATCCCCGTAGAGTGTGCTGCCACAGTTTTTGCTGCGGCGGCATCTTCAACAATCAGAACCCTGTCAAACAAAAACCTGAAGAGCGGCTCGTATTTCGAGTCGAATGTTGCAAGATCAACGGCCCAGCCCAGCACACCCGGGGTTGCAGGCACGTTGTACCGGGAATGAACAAGGGGCAGAGTCTCCAGACTGACGAACGTTGCCTTTCCTTTCTGCTCCTCTTTGAGGAGTGCAATACCAAGCTCGGCATCTTCGCGAGAGTCAACAATCATGAGGCTGGCAAACTCGCCGAGCGCCGCCTCAATCGCCGTACTGTAGCGTTCATCGGCATGAATAGCATCTGCAACGGTAACGTGGTGCGACGCCTTTTTCCATTTTTCTGTTGATGAAAGAAAGCGAACGCTTTCAGAAAATCCTTCGCGGCTTTCGATCAGCCCTTTCAAGAAATCGATTCGCGACGTTCGGCGCTGCACTTCGCCCAAAATGTCCATCTCGTCGTGTTGCAACGCTTCTACGCGCTGAAGCAGTTCTTTCTTCTGCTTCTCCGCGTCGTAGTATTTCATTTCTGCTTCAGCAAATTCACGGCGGAGTTTCTTGTCCTGAACCGAATACTCCTCGATCTCCTGAGCGAGACGGAAAAGTTCCTGTTGGTACGATTCGATTTCTTCCTTCGCCCGCGAGGTTCGACCGTGGAGGTTCTCCGTCCGTCCGCGTAATTTATCCTGCTGCGATTGTTTTTCCGCAACCACCTGAACAAGGTCGAGGTTCTTCTCGTTGAGTGCGGTAAGGTCCGCCTTCTTCCGTTCGAGTTGTTCAGTTGCCACACTCAGCTCAGCGTGCGCCGTAACCTGTTCCGCTTCAATCTTGTCGCGCTCTTCACGAATTGAAGTAACCTGCATGCCGAGCATGACAACAAGTTCTC
>CAYJNF010000304.1:0-1685 GCA_964370915.1 uncultured Chitinophagales bacterium | reverse complement strand
TCGCGCTCTTCACGAATTGAAGTAACCTGCATGCCGAGCATGACAACAAGTTCTCCCAATCGAACGTGTTCCCGTGTGAGTTCTTCTTTTTCCTTCTCATAGCGGGCAATGTTGTTCACGAGCGCCTTCGTGCGCTCATCGGCTACCAGGTTCTTCTGCTCGATCCGGTTGACCTTTTCCATGTGCAGACTTACATCTCGCTGGGCTTCGGCGAGACGCTTTTCGACATCGTTCATCGACGTCCGCAACTCCTCGAAGCGCGTCTCCTCCTGCACCAGGTCAACGTCGATCTTGTCGCGGCTGGAGGTCATCACCGCAAGGTTTTCTTCCATCGGCATGATGCGACCGATGAGCTGTGCATACTCGCGCTCCATCAAATCCATCTCAAACGAGCGGAGCTTGGATTTGAGCTCGTTGTACTGTTCGGCTTTTTTTGCCTGTCGCTCCAATGAGTTGACGGCTTTCTGCACCTCAGTAACGATGTCGTTCACGCGCACCAGGTCGGCCTGCACGGCCTCGAGTTTGCGGTAGGCGGCCTTCCGGCGATGCTTGTATTTCGTAACGCCGGCAGCTTCTTCAAACAACCGCCGTCGTTCATCCGTCTTGTCGCTCAGGATGGTCTCGATCATTTTCAACTCAATCACCGAATACGCATCAGCCCCCATCCCCGTATCCATGAACAGATCGAGAATATCTTTCAACCGGCACGGAACCTTGTTCAGCAGATACTCGCTCTCACCTGACCGGTACACACGCCGGCCAATGGTGACTTGCGTGTATTCGGAAGGAAGGATGCCTTTATTGTTCTCAATGATCAACGACGCTTCCGCCATGCCGAGCGGCTTGCGATTCTTCGTCCCGTTGAAAATCACGTCTTCCATCTTCTCAGATCGAAGCGCGCTGTAGCGTTGTTCGCCCAACACCCAGCGGATGGCATCTACGATGTTGGTCTTGCCGCACCCGTTCGGTCCCACAATGGCAGAGATGCCGGAATCGAAGGCAAGATTCACCTTTTGGGCGAACGACTTGAACCCAATTATTTCAAGTTTCGATAAATACATCTATTGAACCTGGCTCACGATATCCCGATACAAAAAACTCACATACACCGACGCCGACTGCGTATAGTCAAGGTACAGGTACAATCCTACAAACAGTCCTATCACACAAATCAATCCCAAGGCGTAAATTTTTAGCGGATTGCTGTCAAGAATAATTGCAACGCCTTTGAGCCAGCGAATCAACACCCAGACGAGGAGCAACACAATCACGATGATTGATGGAAGAACATATGCAGGACTATCCATCATACGAAAGAAAATCATTCCCATCGGAACAAGAACAAGCAACGGCGGCGTGGACCACATAGTGATGGCATACGCGTGAAACGGATAGATACGCGCCCGGAACACCGGCGCTATCAACCAGAGGAGCAAACTCACCGCCAGAAGAGTGAAGAAGAAGATGCCCGTGAAAACAGGAAGGAACATTTTCGGGTTGAGTGCAAGCTCGACGACAATTTCTTTCACCCTGTCGGAGACGAGCACGTACGACAGCAAGTTATCCAGAACAACGCTGCTGCGGAAATGAAAGAGAAAACTCGATGCGACGATGGAAGCACCCGCCGCCACCGTGAGACCAAGAATCGTACTATGCATGATGGTCACGATACGCTGGTCCCGCAC
>CAYJNF010000303.1:0-5145 GCA_964370915.1 uncultured Chitinophagales bacterium | reverse complement strand
GTACAATTTCCTATTTGACCTAAGCTACATCGAAGTTGCTGTTGAAATAGAGCATAAGGGTCGTAGACTTGAGGACCTATCCCCTGGTGAGAAAGGAACAGTACTACTAATATTCTACTTGCTTCTGGACAAGGATCGCCGTCCCTTGATCATCGACCAACCGGAAGAGAACCTTGATAACGAAACTATCTTCCTGGTATTAGTCCCATTGATCAAACAGGCCAAAGATGAAAGACAGATCATCATTGTCACCCATAACCCCAACCTCGCTATCGTGTGCGACTCAGAGCAAATAATTCATGCCTCAATGAAAAAGGAGGCACACAATCTCGTGTATTATGATTTGGGGAGCATCGAGAAATCTGATATTAGAGACGATACAATTAAGATACTTGAAGGCACAAAAAGAGCATTCACTAATAGGCAAAGCAAGTATCGCCTTATCAGTAAGCATTGAAAACGTCGAACAAGTTGGTTCTGCGAAACGGATTCGTAACGCCTCTTGCTTGATAGCGGTCATTCTGTTGGTCCGCTGAATCTCTCCGGTTGCTACTCAAAACGGTGCAGCAATCCTGAAATAGACGTGTGCCGATTCCGCTTTGTCGGTTGGCCAGAGGAGCGCAAGCCTCCACGTTCCCGTCCGGTTCGCCAGGCCGATCCCGTAGTCACTCTTAAAGTCGTTCCAATGAATTGCGCCGAACCCGTCGAATACCTGCGTTCGCGCATCAACCGTGTTCACCCAGCCCGCATCGGCAAGGAACAGCAGATTGAAATGCTTCAGCAGCCAGCTGGGCCAGAAGTCGAGGTCGCCAAGAAAATCGCCGTTCACAAGATACTCGGTGTTGAGCAGCAGCATCCGGTTTGCGCCGCGCGCATTTCCGGGCAACGATTTGAACGCATAGGCCGGCAGCGTCCCGAGGCCGCCAAGGTCATACGACATCTGGCGCGGCAGTGTGCCGAGCGAAGATCCGACGCGCAAGCGCACATTCACCTGATCGTATTTCGTGAGAGGCTGGAAGCGCCGGATGTCGGCAATGTACCGCGAGAAACTGAAGTCGCCGCCAAGTGCGCGCTCATCGGCAATGTCGGCCGCGAGCTGGATGCTCCAACCATGTGGTCGGCCGCGGTCAGGGTTCGTCGTCAATCCGGCAAGAAGCTGAATTCTGTTCATCCGGCCATCGTCAATTGCAGGGTTTGACCGCAACGCTCTCTTCCCTCCGAACACAGCCCACGATGTTTGATCATCAAGAGAACGGAATCGCTCGATTGAGAAGCCCGCCCGCCCTTCAAAGAGCAAGTCGGAATTCTGAACGTAGTATGCCGCGTGCATGGTCGCACCGTACTTCTCGAAATAATCTCTGAAGTCCTGGCGGAGCAGCAGCGAAGCAAGTGTGTTTTCGTGCAGCCCGATGAGCCACTGGTCTTTCGAATCCGTCAGGCTGTATCCTTCGATACCGAACTCCAGCAGTTGCGTGTTGTGTTCCGGTGCAAGCGGAATTTGCCGTACCACGCCAAGATTCCCGCGCCAGGTGTGTGACGCAAAACCGTAACCGATTGATCCGAACGGCGAGAACTTCTTTCCTTCGTCCCAGTAGTATTTCTTTTCCGATCCAACTCCGAAGAAGAGCCCCTCGACTCTGTTGTAGCGAAAGATGAATGGCCGCGCATCTGCACTTTCGCTCAGCCAGGGAATCCGATACCGTTCTCCCGGATGAGAGTACCGCCTTCCGTCGCGCCGGCTTGCCATCACGGCTGCAGGCGGATCGCTCGCCGATTCAAGCCCCCGATTCTCGTCTCTCAACGAATCCTTGTCTGCATCAAAGGTTCCGTCGAAAAGCTTGTCGACAAATTGATTAAGCCCGACCTCGAAGTTTTTCCAGAAGCGTTCAACTCTGGTGGACTGTTGTGAGGAATCTGACTCACTGGTCTGGGCTGTTACTATTGTTTGCAGGAAGAGGATGGAAAGCAGAAGTGAGCATCTGGTAAGATGTTTTGTCATGGCAACTCCTTTGGGATGTTGAGAGGTGAAGGCCATCGAACCGCCTATTGGTACGGAAATGGAAAGTGGAAGTTGCGGGGAACATCGCATACAATGCGGTGGCAACGAAAGCAAACCGTCCCGCAACCCCCGACGGTGGTTGCATGAATCGGGAGGAAGAACTAACCACGAATGTCGCGAAAACATCCACGGATCGTCGCGGATTATGTTTCCTCTGATTTCAATCCGTGTGAATTCGTGCTTGTTTCGTCTGATTCGTGGTCCCGAAAAACTCTGCCGGGCACAGGGCGACCGCGCTTGCGCCGAGGCAGGCTGTCCTGCATCGCGGCATTATGCGCAGTCTTGACGAGGAACACCCGCCGGAAGCCTGAAAAAGCAAAAGGGTCCTTCCTGCCCGCTCTTCGAGCCGTAGGCGGACGGGCGTCAATGGTCATTAGTCATTTGCAAAGGTGAGCGCGTTGCTTCTCAAGTCACTTTTGGTTACTTTTTTCCCGAATTCTCGGTCCCGACGCGACGTCGGGATTACCGTTTTTGAAAGACATCCTCATGGCTGATCAAACCAACGACGCGTCCGGACCACAACAGCCGGAACGCCCGCAACGCTCAAACCGCGGCCGCTACTATTATAACAATCGACGGCGACGCCCGGAAAAGAGCTCCGGGCAACAAGGCGACGAACAAAGCGCTTCCGCATCTGCCCCACAAGAACCGCAGAGCCAACAACCGCAGCCCCAACAATCGAGCCACCAGCAGCGTCAACCACAGCAACAACGTCATCAAGGTCGAAGTGACTTCCAGGTCCAGCGGCACGGTAACATGGACGTAAGCGTGGTGATTCCTCTTTATAATGAGGAGGAATCGTTGCGGGAATTGCACAAGCAGTTGCGCGAAACGCTCGGCCGCATGAACGTTCGGTACGAATTGCTTTTTGTTGATGATGGCAGCACCGACAAGTCATTTCAGGTTCTGCGCGATCTGAAACGCTTCGACCATAATCACGTAAAGGTCGTCCGCTTCCGCCGGAACTTTGGCAAATCCGCAGCGCTCGCAATCGGGTTCGAAAAGGCAATCGGCACCTACGTTATTACGATGGATGCCGATCTGCAGGACGACCCGTCGGAAATCCCGAGTCTGATTCGAAAGCTCGAAGAAGGCTACGATCTCGTATCGGGATGGAAGCGCCTTCGCAAAGATCCGATCACGAAAACCATCCCGTCAAGATTTTTCAACTTCGTCACCGGCATGATGACCGGAATCAAGATTCACGACTTTAATTGCGGACTGAAAGTCTATCGGAATGAAGTGGTGAAGACGGTGAATGTGTATGGCGAATTGCACCGCTACGTTCCGGTGCTTGCAAGCAACGCCGGTTTCAAAGTTGGTGAGATGGTGGTGCAGCATCGTGCGCGTAGATTCGGCAAGACGAAGTTTGGCATCGGCCGGTTCTGGAAAGGCTTCCTTGATCTCGTCACCGTCATGTTCACGACGAAGTACTTCCGGCGTCCGCTCCACCTCTTTGGCTTCTGGGGAATTATCAGCGTGCTCGTCGGCATCGGCATCGACGGCTGGCTTGCCTATGAGTGGGTGATGGGGCAAACGGCGCTGAGCAACCGGCCTCTCTTCCTGGGCGGCGTGCTGTTGATTATTGTCGGCATTCAATTTGTGTCCATCGGATTGCTTGGAGAAATGATCAGCAAGACCAAGCGAACAACTGATGAGTACACAATCCGCGATTACATCAAGTAGATTCTGCCACACAACCCGGAGCTGAACGACGCCTGATTGCTATTCGATCAGACGAGTCAGTAGCAGGGAACTCAATTTTCTATGGCGAAGACCAATAAAGACAGGAGAGCCGCGGAGATGCGCGGCTCTTCAAGTATAAGCACACCATTCGCACTCACCGATCTGCAGTGCACGACAATCCTTGCGCTGCTTGTCGCTGTCTTCTTCCACAAGATTCTGCTCGGGCAGGCTTACTTCTGGGAGGATTTTCTCTATCAAAATTTTCCCTTCCGGAGTTTCGCAGCAACGTCGGTTGCCATGGGACAAATGCCGCTTTGGAATCCGTACACTTTCAATGGCATGCCGTTCCTCGCCGACATTCAAACGACCGTCCTGTACCTTCCGACTCTCGCACTCACGCTCTTTGTCAGCAACGGTTCGCTGAGCTACTATTGGCTTGAGGTCATTATCATTTTGCATTTTGTCCTTGCCGGCGTCGGGATGTTCTATCTCGCCAAGTCATTCACCGTACAGAACATTCCCGCGTTGTTCGCGGGCGCAGCGTACATGCTCAGTGGCTACATGATTGTGCATGCGATCCATCAGCAGAACGTCACGCTTGTTGCTTGGTATCCGCTCATCATTCTCTTCTTTCGCAAAGCGCTGAACGAGAAGAGATGGCTGTATGTGTTTGTATGTGGATTGGTTCTCGGCCATTCCATCCTCGCCGGATATCCTCAGCTTTCGCTCTATCTTTACTTCTTCCTGGGATTGTATTTCCTCCTTGAACTCGCCACGACGCATAAGGGAAAAAAACTGCTGTCTCGTCCCGCATTCACGATGACAGTTAAAGCAGCGAGCATCATCGTCATCTCAGTGGCGATAGCAATGATTCAACTGCTTCCGACGTTTGAGCTTTCCGATCTTTCGGAGCGCGCCCAGATTACATTCGAGAAGGCAAGCGAAGGTTCACTGGCGTGGTCGCAGCTCGCGACACTCTACTTCCCAAAAATGTTTGGTTCCGCCGGCGCGAACGGCTTCGAGTATTTCGGTCCGGGACAATACTTTTACTTTTGGGAAACATGCATCTACCTCGGCGTATTGCCTTTGCTGCTCGGAGTGTTGTCGATAAGCGAATGGAAGAAGAACAAGTACGTGAAGTTTCTATGGGGCATCGTGATCTTTTCGCTGCTCTTCGCACTTGGCAACAATTTCTTTCTCTTCAGGTTGTTTTTTGAATTCGTGCCGGGGTTTTCCAAGTTCAGAATCCCCGCGCGCATGGGAATTTTCCTGACGCTGGCGATGGCGTTGCTGTCTGCCTTCTCATTGCAACAACTTCTCTATGAGAAAAAAGGATCAACCGGGCGAACGATTCAACGAACAGCGTTGATCGTCGTCGCGGCAATCGGCTTGCTCGTCTA
>CAYJNF010000302.1:0-5151 GCA_964370915.1 uncultured Chitinophagales bacterium | reverse complement strand
AACCGGCTGATTCGTTTCTGCCGAAGGCATGATCGTCACAAACCATCACGTTGCGTTTGCAGGCATTCGGGCGCTCAGTTCTGTGCAGGACGATTATCTGAAGAATGGATTTCTCGCATCAACAAAAGAGCAGGAACTCTCGACGTCGTACAACGCTGATATTGTTCAGTCCATGACCGACGTGACGGCAGAGGTATTTTCCGCAGCAACCGACACGATGAATGAGGGAGATCGCGAGCGCGCAATTCGGTCGAAGCGAAAGGAAATCGAAGACAAATGGCAGGACAGCACAAAACTCGGCTGTCGCGTTGTGGACATGTATGGCGGAGCAAAATACTATATGTTCGTCTCACTCCGTCTGGAAGATGTGCGGCTCGTGTATGCGCCACCCCAGGCCATCGGCAATTTTGGCGGAGAAACGGATAACTGGATGTGGCCGCGCCACACCGGCGACTTCTCGCTGATGCGCGCCTACACCGGCCCCGACGGGAAACCGGCGAAGTATGCAAAAGAGAATGTACCATACAAGCCCAGGAAGTTCCTGCCGGTATCGACGCAGGGAGTTCAGGAAGGCTCGTTCGCGATGATCATGGGATTCCCGGGCAGAACGTACCGCTATCGGGAAGCGTCGGGTGTTCAGCTTGCGCAAGAGGAAACTTTACCGTGGACGGAGGAACTCTACAACACCCGAATCGACGTCATCAACCGATGGAGTGACAACGACCGTGCGATCGCGCTTAAGTACGCTTCGAAACTGCGAGGTCTTGCCAACACGAAAAAGAACTACTCCGGCACGCTTGCCGGCTTGCGACGGACAAACCTGGTTGCAGCAAAGAAGTCTGCGGATGAAAACCTGGCGGCGTTCATTGCAGCAAACCCCGACCTCGCCCGGCGCGCCGGTACCACTCTTGCTGATCTCACCGCAGCGACGGACGAACTGCGCACGATCAACAAGAAGAATGTTTACATGAACAGCATCAACACGGGCATGGAGTTGTTCCAGATCGCTGCCAAGCTCGGCTCGTACTTCACTTCGCTGAAGAAAGATGACAAGGGAACCCTGCGCGACCCGGAAGAAAAAGACCTTCAGCCAATACGTGAGTGGATGGGAAAAAATTTCAAGGACTATGAAGCAAACCTTGACAAGGATATGATAACGGCGCTGATCTTGGAGAACGCGAAGCTTCCCGTCAATCAACAGCTGAAAACATTTGCCGCAATCTACAAAACCAAAACCGGGAACGACCGTGAGCGCGCAGTGCGTGACTTCGTGGATGAGCTTTTTGAAGACACAGAACTTGCGACGCTGGCGGGCTGCGAGAAATTGCTGAAGGGTGACCCGGAGGATATTCTGGACGATGAAGCCGTGAAGTTCTATCGGAAATATTCTGCAGAGGCAGGCCCCGTAGCGGCAAAGCAACAGGGCCTGCTCGCCAAACTCACCCGGCTGCGAACGAAGTACGTCGAAGCATTGCTGGAGTGGAGGAAGAACACCGTAACGTATCCCGATGCAAACCGGAGTCTGCGGTTTACCTACGGCGAAGTTGTGCCGCTTGCCCCGCGTGATGCCGCTTCGTATTCAACGACGACAACGCTCACCGGTGTCATGGAAAAAGAATCGGATGCCGAAGAATTCCTGGTGCCGGGAAAGTTGAAGGAGTTGTGGAGGAAAAAAGACTTCGGCCGCTACGTCGATCCCAAACTGAACGACGTTCCGGTTGCGTTCATCTCGAATCTCGACATCACCGGCGGAAACTCCGGCAGCCCTGTCATCAACGGCAAAGGTGAGTTAATCGGCTGTGCGTTCGATGGCAACTGGGATGGTGTGGTCGGCGATTATGTGTACGAAGAACGGATGAACCGATGCATTGCGGTGGACTCTCGCTATATGTTATTCGTGATCGACAAGTTTTCGGGCGCGGAGAACATACTGAAGGAGTTGGTGATTCACTGAAGCCTTCATTCTGAGTCCCGACGTTTTTTGTCCCGCTTTTCGGGATGCCGTAAAGCGGCATCGGGACGAAGAATCTGGATGTTGCTTGCCCGAGAAGTGGCAAAGCCCTTCGCGAAAAAGCGCTCAGGTTTGAGAGAGGCAAAAACACAAGAGCCTGCATCGTGCAGGCTCTTTGTGTTTCGATGACTTCTCGGTTCTTACAGCGGCGGATCGGCCGGTGTATTGGGATTCGAGAGTCGCTCCTGATCGGGATATGGGAACCAGTTGCGCGTTCTGGTTGGTGTAGGATCTGTTGGACCGGCCTTTCCGAATCGGCGTGAATCACCCCAACGCAAACCCGTGATGAATAGCTCGTAGTATCGTTGATTGTATATTTCATCGAGCATAGCTGCCTGCGTTGCAAGATCAGTTGCGGTCTTTGCAGGAAGCGCCGCGCCGATGCCAGCAGGGTCTGTAGTTTTTGTCCGAACTGCGTTCACGTTGGTCAGCGCAGTCGGCAGATCGTTCAGGCGAGCCGCGGCTTCTGCCTTGATCAGCATGATCTCGCCCGGGAGATAGACGTAGTACTTCGAAGCGTCCGTCCGATACTGCGCGAATTCATCCACCGGTGTCCCGAGGAACGAGTTGGTTGTCCCTGCCGTAACCCAGAAGGCAACACGCCTGTCGTTGGCTTCTGCATTCAGGCGGAATGTGCGGACCGGCTTGTAATACAACAGTTGAATCGCGTTGAGATAGAATGGATTGCGCGTTGTTGTGCTGTTGTAGAACATGGAAGATGTTTTTGTAAGATCGACGGCGTTTGCAGCCGTGAGCGCCTTCGCGTAGTCGCCTTTGATAAGTGCATAGCGCGCGATCATCGCCTGGATGGTATTCGACAAATCGAAACCCAATCCAAGAATGGTGGTGTTGAAATCGGCAGAAGGTGGAGTGGTTGCGATTTCATCGCGGGCCGTTTCGAGCAGTGCAATCACGGTCGACAGTGCAACATCACGACTGACGAATTGGGGCGACAGGGTTGTTGTTACTTCAATCGGGATTTGCTCGTAGACCTCGATAAGTTCACCCAGCGACATTCCCTTCATCAGGCGGGCGAGCGCCAGTATGCCGCTGCGCGTCCCCGGGTCAGCGATTGCGACACCCGGCGTATTCTTGATCAGATCCTCGGCGGCCTTGACCACACGATAGTGACCCGACCAGAAGTTGTTCACCGTTCCATTGAACGGTTGTACGTCACCGCGACCGGTCTCGATTTCTCGAAGGCCGAGCACGGATGCCGGCATGGTGGCGAATTGCTTTGCAGCGAATCCGGACGCCTCGATGGTTTCATTCACTGTTTCGCCATAGAGTCCTTGAATTCCCACTGCAACTGCCCGGATACCTGCCGCGGTGGTAAGCACGTCGGTATCGGCGGGGGCGTTTGGCGTCACTTGATCCAGTGAACAGCCCGACCACACTCCGAACCCGACACACGCGAGCAGAAGGAACACATACATTGCTTTCATAGTGTCATCCTCTCAATTTTGTTTTTCACAGATTTGCAGTCACACTGAACAAAAACGTCCTCGGTAGCGGAATTGTCGACCAATCGAAGCCGCGCACGAGGGTGCTTTGTGCTGAAGCATTCACTTCCGGATCGTACCCGCGGTACTTGTCGAACGAGATGAGATTGCGTCCTGTTGCACGGAGTTCGAGTGACCGAAGGCCGATGCTCTTCACAAAATCGTCCTCAAGTAAGTAGGCAATCGAGAGCTCCCGCAGTTTCAGGAAGGAACCATCCTCAATGTATTCTTCAAAGATGGTACGCCGGGTATTGAAGTACCCGACAGCTACTTCTCCCCGCAATTCGCGCTCGTATTCTTTTCCGTTCCCGAATGCCGGAGTTTCGAGAATGCGCCGCGTAAAGTTGAACACATCCTGACCAAACATTCCGTCCAACTGGATATGAACACTCAGGCGCTCGAACAGTTGGAAGTCGTTCGTGAATGAGAGGATCAGATCGGGATTGGGATCGCCGATCTTCGACGCAACAGGATTGCGGATCGGACGGCCGAGGGCATCATGCGTAATTGCGCCAGTGGAGTCCCGCATATACGTCGTACCATAAAAGAAGCCTAGCGGTTCGCCTTCGGCAACGCGCGCGATGCCAAAGCTGAGATCAACAGGAAACGCAGGACCGTTCAGCTTCGTGACTTTGTTGGAGTTGTGCGACAGAACAAGCGAACTAACCCACCGGAAATCGTCGTCGTTCATGATGGCGCCCTTCACGGAAAGCTCGTACCCCGTGTTCTTGAGTTCGCCCACATTATCCAAAATGCCAATGTATCCCGTCGATGGAGCCAGCGTCCGCCGCAACAACAGGTCCTTGACCGTCTTGTTGTAATAACTGACCTCGACGAGCAGCCGGTCATTAAACATTCCGAAATCCGCGCCGACTTCGATCTCCGTCATGCGTTCGGGTTTCAAATTCGAATTCCCGAGCAGGGTGGAGTTTGCAAGACCCGGACGTCCGCTTTGACTTTGCAGAACGTAGACCGAGTATCGGTCATACGTCCCCGCGGGTTGCCCGCCGGATGCACCCCAGGCTGCGCGCAGCTTAAAGCGGTTGATGGTTTCGCCAAGTTCATCCTTCCACACGTCAAGGTTGGATGGTACGAACGAGATGCTTGCTTTGGGGAATGTCTGGAATCGCTCGTCCTTCCCGAACGTCGAAGCGCCATCGATGCGCAAACCGCCGGTCAGGAACAGCAAGTCCTGGTAACCAATCGTCTCCTGCGCGAAGTATCCGTAGATGACGCGCTTCTCGCGGAACTCTGAAGCCGTGGCGGTCGCCCCGGAGCTGAGCAGCGTTGCAACCGGAATCAGATCGCGCACAGATGCGGTGACCGTGGTTCCATCAAAATACTGATGACTGAATCCAGCGGTTGTCGTGAAAGTAAAATCAGGCATGGTGAAGATATGGTTTGCCGTCACGTCGTTGTTCACGAGCTGAACATCGGCGACCGCCTGTTGCGAGAAGCCGGTGACGTATCCTGCAGATGAACCGATGGGCATCTGGCGGTTGTCGTTCTGCTTGTATTGATCGTAGCCGAGTCGATACTCGATGCTCAGATCGGAAAGCGGTGTCGCGATAAACTGCAGACTTCCGGTGAACCGATTGATATACTCGGGGGTCTGCCACTTTGCTATGACTTCCAGCT
>CAYJNF010000301.1:4951-5158 GCA_964370915.1 uncultured Chitinophagales bacterium | reverse complement strand
GGTGTTGCTCGTGCGTTCTGCTTCCCGTCTGCCCGACCTCAGGCACATGGACTCCAGTCGAGAACCGTGCTTCAGTATGCGTTGTCGCTTTGTTGAACCTCTGTTGCCGATGTGAGTTCAGATGCGTTAGTATTTGTTTTTTTAATCGGAGGATTTTTTCACAACCCGCAGTCGTGGTTTTTTTTTGTTAGGATTATTTGTTATAAT
>CAYJNF010000301.1:0-4941 GCA_964370915.1 uncultured Chitinophagales bacterium | reverse complement strand
ATTCAGATGTGTGAGCGTCGTTATGCGATTTGATGTCAAACGAGTCATTCTTTTCAACAAAGAGGTCTCGGGGTGGTCGAAGAAAAATTTTCATTTCGGTATTCACGTATTTTTCTTAAACGATTTCTTTCTTATACTATTCACAGCGGCTCGCAAGAATCACCTTCCTTTCGCGACGCTGTTATCGCTCGATGACGCGATACCGCAACACGTATCGCTGATTCTACAAAACTGTACGTTCTCAAATCTGATCTACTCTGCGATGTGATTCCGGGGGATCTCTCCTATGTTTGCTCAAGACATTTCCACGGGTTGACTCTCTTCACGATCGAGGGAAATCACTGCGGCCCGCGCTGTTGACCGTGGTGAAGGTGAACTGCGCTTGTCCGGTCAACGGGCGCACTGTACTGCGCCTGGCTGCGAAGTTCAGTCGCAACATTCTGATTTTCGGAAAATTATGAATCGACTATCCAAAGTTTTCATCGCGTTCCCGGGCATAGCTCTTGCTCTTAGCCTGATCTTTTGTTCCGCTGTCGCTTCGACGCCTCCACTCTGGACTCACCTTTCAAGCGCGAGCGGTGATCTTCCTGTTCCCAACGGTGGTTCTGAACAAACTGCTACTCTCGTGCTCGACATCGATCGTGATGGTGTGGATGATTTTGTCATCGGCGAGCGTACCACGGCGCCTTCGGTTGTCTGGTATCGGCGCGGCACTTTGGGCTGGACGAAGTACATCATCGATGCATCCAATCTGTTCATTGAGGCGGGTGGCGCATTCCATGACATTGATGATGACGGCGACCTGGACATTGTGTTCGGTGGCGATTCGAGAAGCAATCAAATCTGGTGGTGGGAAAATCCCTACCCTGACTATGCCGTGAACACACCCTGGACTCGCCGGGTGATCAAGAACTCGGGCTACACCTTTCATCACGACGAAATGTTTGGAGATTTTGACGGTGATGGAAAAGATGAACTGGTGTTCTGGAACCAGAGTGCCCGGGCCCTCATGATGGCAGAAATCCCCTTGAACCCGAGAACAGCCGAACAATGGACATACACCACCATCTTTTCGCATCCGACTGATCCTACAACACATGAGGGTCTCGCGTCTGCTGATATTGATGGCGATGGAAAGCTCGACATTGTCACAGCCGGACTCTGGCTGAAGCACACGGGGGAAACCAACTTCACAGCAGAGGTTATCGATCCGGACCAGAAATTTGTTCGCGTTGCGGTCGGGCAGCTTAAGGCTGGCGGACGGCCTGAAGTTGTCTTCAGTGCAGGGGATTGGGCCGGGCCACTGACGTATCATGAATGGAACGGAACATCGTGGACGCGGCGCGATCTGCTTGGCATCAACATCGATCATGCACACTCGCTTGCGATTGGCGATGTCAATGCCGATGGCTCGCTCGATATTTTCTGCGCCGAGATGCGACTGAACGGCAGCAATCCGGCAGCGAAGATGAGAGTTCTCTATGGCGACGGTCTGGGACATTTCTCACTTCAGGAAATATCGGCAGGCGTCGGAAATCATGAATCCCGGTTGGGCGATCTGGACGGTGACGGTGACTTGGATATTCTCGGCAAGCCGTACAACTGGAACACGCCGCGTGTTGATGTTTGGATGAACCTGGGAAGTGGCATTACCGGTGGCTCACTTGATCAATGGTCATACATCCTTGCCGACAGTTCGCGGTCTGCGTCAGTCTTCGGAGGCGGAACATTTGGTCTTGATGCCGCCGACCTGCATGGCGATGGGTATCAAGACATCGCGTCGGGGCATTACTTCTATCGAAATCCCGGCGGGACAATGACGAGTACGCCATGGCCGCGCGTTACGCTTCCCAATAATCCTCAAACCGGCCGCCCTGTTGATGCAGATCTGCTGTTCGACCTTGAGGGCACGGGTGTGAAAGACGATATTATCGCGGAGGATCTTCCGACCGTCATGTGGTTGAAGGCAAACGATGCTCAAGGGGCCGCATGGACGCCGACAGTGATTGCACAAATTCCGACAACCTCGCACGGCAATGGCCGGACTGTCAAGCTCGCACACATCATTCCAACAAATACAAAACCCGACATTCTGCTTTCCAGCGGCAACGGAATACACTTGATGCAGATTCCTGAGAATCCCGGTGCGGGCAACTGGCCGATCACAAGAATCATTGCATCGACCAATGGTGAACAGAAGTCGTTTGGCATTGGTGACATTGACCGTGATGGCAATCTGGATGTTGCCGCCTCGATCGGCGCTGAAAGGCTGGAGGTCAAGTGGTGGCGCAATCCGGGCGACGGCTCAGCCAATTGGTCGACTCATGTCGTCGGGACCACGAGTGGCGAGGCGAAGATGATAGAGGTGCGGGATGTGAACCTCGACGGACGACTCTATATTATCGTGACAGAAGAAGCTCGTCCGGCGAATGTCTACTGGTTTGAGGCGCCGCCCGATCCGATGAGCGGCAATTGGACGCGGCATACCGTTGCGACAGGATTGGACGAACTCGACAGCATGACCGGCATGGATATGAACAACGATGGTCGTCCGGATATTGTTGTCGGTGAGATCTTTGGTTCCAGGCGCGTCATCATCTACGAAAACGCAGGCAACGGTGCATCATGGATTGCTCACGTCGTCGATAGCCTGAAGGAAAGCCACAACGGCACGAGACTCTTCGATCTTGACGACGATGGTGACCTCGACATTGTGAGCATCGCGTATGTCGACTTTCAAAAGATGCACGTGTGGAAAAACAATTCATCCGGTGCTGCTCCGCTTCCTGCCGTTCCTGTTCTCCAGACTCCTGCAAACGGATCCGCGGGAATTGTGCCGCAACAGTTTTTGCGCTGGATGCGCGCGGCCAATGCGGCATCGTACCGCGTGCAATGTGCGCGCGACACCAGCTTTGCAGTTCTCAACGCGAATCTTGTGGTGAGTGATACGCTCCTCGCCCTCCCTGATCTTGAATCAGGGGTAACGTTCCATTGGCGTGTTCGAAGCATTAATACGAGAGGGTCCAGCTCCTGGTCGGAGGTCTGGCACTTCACAACGCTCGCTGCGCCCGGTCAAGCTATACAAATTGCTCCTTCGAACTGTTCCATCGATCAGTCCACTTCGTTACAGTTGATCTGGCACGATGCACCGTTTGCGACAGACTACAGAGTTCAGATTGCGCGTGACTCCGGCTTTTCCAGTATCCTCACCAACGTAATTGTCGCAGACACCGCGTACCAGTGTTCCGGATTGGATTCGGGTGCGACATATTTCTGGCGGATCCAAAGCATCAATCCTGCCGCTGAGGCTCTCTGGTCATCGGTATGGAATTTCACGACGTTGCGCATACCGGGATCGCCGTGTCTTATTGCTCCGGCAAATCAGGTGGTGAATCAGCCGCTATCACTTGTGCTTGTTTGGACTCGCTCGACTTCAGCAATCAGCTATCGTGTTCAGCTTTCCACCGACTCGCTCTTTTCAAGTCTGATTTTGAATACGGGAACATCTGACAGCGCTCGTGAGATTTCCGGATTATCAAACTCCACGAGATATTTTTGGCGTGTGAACGCGTCAAACACGCACGGCGTTAGCCCGTGGAGCAATCGGCAATGCTTCACAACGATCGGAAGTTGCCCAACAGCCCCGTCCCTTGTTGCACCGTTGAACGGAATGACAGCGGTGTCAGTCTTCCCGACAGCTTCATGGACCGCTGTTACGGGTGCCACGGCGTATCGTCTTCAGGTTTCAACCGATTCGATTTTTTCAGCCGTCGTGTTTGACGATTCTGCGATCACAGTGTTGTCGACACAGATTGGGCAGCTTCAGCCTGGCACAACGTACTTCTGGCGCGTGTCTTCAAGAAACTCTGCGGGTACGAGTCCGCATTCTGACGTCTGGTATTTCACAAACATGCTACCTGCGCCTGCACTTCTTGAACCCGTCGACGGTTCGACTGGAATTCCAACGACCACGACGTTGATCTGGCAGCCTGCTCAGTATGCAGAGTCATATCAGCTACAGGTCGCAACCGATTCGGCGTTTCAGTCTGTACAATTTGACAGCTCAGGCATCAGCTCCATCGTCTGCCAGATTGTTTTATTGGAGAATTCAACCGTGTACCACTGGCGAATACGCGCCGCCAATTCGCAAGCGTTGAGCGGCTGGTCACCAGCGTGGCGATTCGAGACAATCATGCGTGCACCTGATTGCCCGATTCTCGTGTGGCCCGAACACAACGCAACGGTGCCGCCGGACACCGTGCAGCTTGTCTGGCGCCAAAGTCAACCCGCCGTCGAGGAATACCGTTGTGTGCTGGCAAATGATTCACTGTTCTCCGTGTTATTGGTGGATTCGTTGCTTACGGATACGGTGATGATCGTTCCACTGTGGAGCGATCAGCGAACATATTGGTGGAGAGTTAGCGCTCGCAATGATTCAGGCTGGAGCCCCTTCAGTGATGCTCAACTCTTCGTCGTCACGATCACCTCCGGGAAAGAGAATGAAGTGATTCCCAAAGAACTTAACCTGTTCCAGAATTTTCCCAATCCATTTAACCCGACGACAGTCATCCGCTATGCCCTTCCTCAATCGTCGAGAGTTTGGTTGGACGTCTTTGACGTACTCGGTCGGACTGTTGGGCTGCTTATCGACGGAGTGCAACAAGCCGGCGAACACGACGTGCAATTCGATGCGTCCCATCTTGCGAGCGGCGTCTACCTGTACAGGTTGAGGGTTGGTGAGCAAGTCCTGACGAGGAAGTGTTTCCTCCTTCGCTGAGCACATGACTTTCTATCTGTGCAACGGCTCGTAGAGTGGATTGGTAGAACGATCTCCTGGAGAGAGCTCTGAGTAAGCAACAGGACATCGAATGGAGATTTCTTCCAACCCCCCTTGAACCAATTAAAAAGATTTCTCATGTTGTCACCCGTAAGTTTCTTTTG
>CAYJNF010000300.1:0-5159 GCA_964370915.1 uncultured Chitinophagales bacterium | reverse complement strand
TGAGCTTGTTGGGAGTGAGGTCAATTCCATCGTGATGCGTGATGAACGAAAGGTCCGTCTGCTGCCCGATAGCGAGAATGATGGAGTCAACCTCGAACATTTCGCTGTATTCCGGATCGTATACCGGATCGAATCGGCCGTTCTCATCGTATGTTCGCTTCACCCCGATGAACTCAATCGCCTTGAGTTTCCCATTCTCGCCAATGAACCGCTTCGGTCCACGCTGAGGATGGAAGACGACACCTTCATGCTGTGCTTCTTCAAACTCCTCGTATCCCTGCGCCGAACGGAGCACAGGCATTTCGGCAAATGATTCCAGGCTTGCAATGTGAACTTCTTCCGCACCGCCACGGATTGCAGTGCGGGCGGCATCAACAGCTTCGTGGATGTCACTCTCACCGGCTGCGCCGCGCAACGCCGTACGCGCCGCATCAAACGCAACGAAGCCGCCGCCAATAACCAAGACCTTCTTGCCAAGATTGACACGATAACCGTTGTTGATGTTCAGCAGGTAGTCAATCGCCTTAATGACGCCATCAAGGTTGCTTCCTTCGATGTTCAGGTCGCGCCCCTTCTGTGTTCCAACGGAAATGAACACCGACTCAAATCCCTGCGACTTCAACTCCTGCAATCCAAGCTTATCATTCAGCGGCGTGTTGTATCGGATCTCGACGCCGAGAAATTTTATTTTATCGATTTCCTTGTCAATGAGACTTCGCGAAAGCCGGTATTCAGGAATGCCGTGCCGCAGCATACCGCCGGCGACCCCTGTCGCCTCGAACACCGTCACCCGGTAGCCCATCAATGCAAGATCGTGCGCGCACGAAAGTCCCGCGGGACCGGATCCAACCACCGCGACTTTTTTGTCCTTGACAATATTCTTTCGCGACTCGACCTGCATTGGCAAATGCCAGAGCCACTTGTTCCCCGCATCGTTTCTCCCTTCGAACAACGCGTCCTGCGTATCGGGTTCGAGCGATTCCACGCCGAATTTGTCAGTCACAAAGCGCTTTAGTGCGCGGATGCTGACGGGCGCATCGATCTTGCCGCGACGGCAGTGATCCTCACAGGGCGCAGCACACACTCTGCCACATACACTCGCAAACGGATTGGGAGAGCGGGCAGTCAGGTACGCCTCTTCGTATTTCTGGTCGGCAATGAGTTGGACATATCGCCCAGCGTCTGTATGGATCGGACAGCCGATCTGGCACGGAACGAGGTTCTTCCAGAATTCGATGTCGGGGATGGTGAATGAAAATTTTCTGGCCATGTGTCGTCTTGTTAAGGCAGGCTATTCCTGCGTGATCGCGTTGATGATTAACATCGGATGATCAAGTCTGATTTCTCACCGACATACTCCCTCGTGAAGCAACAGACTATGCCGCCCATCCCAGTTGTCGTCGTGCATTCTCCGACATTGACGCGGGTGTCCATTGCGGTTGCCAGACGAGTTGCACAAACACTTTTTTCGTCGCATCGAGTTGATGGAGTCGATGCTCAACCGCCGTGCTCATGCTTTCATGCAGCGGACAGCCGAGAGTTGTCAGGGTCATCTTCACATAAATGTTCTGCTCGTCGATCATGACATCGTAGATCAAACCGAGATCCACAAGATTGATTCCGAGTTCGGGATCAATGACCAACCGGAGCGCATCAAGTACGTTTTCTTTTGTAGGCATGACGAGTCTCTACACTGAATACTATGAACATGTTATACGCAAAGAGTACGGCCGCAGCGAGGAGCAACACCGTCCCTGCACGAAACATCCAATCCACCTCACTCATTAGGCCAACAACACCTCCCACGACGCCAGCGAGCAGCAACCACAACTGCACTTCACCAATTCTCTCGTTGAACATCTCTTTCAGCAGCGGCACCTGTTCTTTTCCAACCTTGTCGCTGAACGTATGGAACCAGACAAGAAACGGAACGATCTTGTACATTTGCCCGACGATGAGGAACGAAAAGAACGCGATCAGCACAACCCAGCCATACGACAGCACGAGAGATTCTGTCGTGTGCTCATTGAATGGGATAAATGCAAGCAGCAATCCGATCACAGTTGCAACAAGGAAGAAGCCAAACGCAGCCGCGGAATGTTTCATCCCGAGGTCAAGGAATCTCTTCATGCGAAGTCTGAAGATGAGGAAGAGTTGAATAAGAAATGCCAGAATACCAAGAACGAGCAGGGCAATGTACACACCGAGAAGCCACGCAGCACCGCCTGACGTCCATTGCACCATCATCCCCATCAGCCCGAGGTTCAGCAGAACATACGCAGCTTTGGCCGGCGTTGTGGAGAATCCGTGAGAGAGACCGAACATCGGAATCAGTTTCAATCCCACGCCCATGATCACCATAACAACCCACCCGATGAAACCGAGATGCGCGTGAATTTTCAGAAAATCAAGATGGATCCGGCCAATGAATGGGTAGCCGAGATTGACAGAAAGAAGGAGTCCTGCAACCGCAGTAACCCCGAGCAACAGCACCCCCGTGAGAACAACCACGCCGGTGATATTCCACCGGCCAACGCTACCCATTGTGGCGAGAATATTGAAAATGAAAAGGAGAATTGCAACCGACAGGAGTGTGGCAGACGCCGTTAGGTGAATGCTAAACTTCATGCACCAGAATCCGTACACGAGCCCGATGATGCCCGCGACGTAGAGCCAGAATTGAATCCTCGCAAGTCGCTCGCTGAACAACTTCACCTCAAGCACAACAGGAATGAGCTGGAACATCGCACCAAAGATGATCATCGTAATCCACCCGAGAGTTGCAATGTGTGTGATCGCGAGAAGCTTCGGTTGAAAATGATGTCCGCCGATGTCGGAGGCGTTGAATACCAAGAGTGTGCACATCACCACAAACGAAACGATCGATGCGATGAAGTACTTCTTCACCATGTTGAACGATGGAGCGATGTTCGATGCTATGTTGGTTGGTGCTGACATGGTTTCTCGACTGCTCACTTCTTCCTTATCACAACCTTGTAATATCCTTCTTCGATCTTGTTGGCAATTGCCGTAAACCCCCGCTGCTCAAGTTTATCGTACAACATCATCGGTTCGCGGTGATGATGAACCAGAAGAATGGTGTTCTCACCTACTGTCGACAGCGCCTCGAGAATTCGCACCATTGGTTCGGGCGGTTCCAAGCCTCGCACATCGAGTTCGATCACGTGGGGGTCAGCCGCCGTGCGAGGTTCGTGGTCTGAGCTTTGTATTGCGGCGTTTGGGTTTTCTGATTTGTAGAAATAGATGTGCCATTCACCTTCCACCTTTTCCGTCCAATGTTCAAACCCGCGTTCACCCAATACGCCGTACAACGGAATCGGTTCGAATGAATTCACGAGATGCAGCACGTGACCGGCGGCCATCGACTTCACTGTCTTCATGATGATCGTGAATGGATCGACACCTGACGCGAGGGTCGGCCTCACATCAAGCAACACCTCATGTGCAGGGTCAAGTGATTTCACCATCTTCCAATCCTTTGTTATCATCCCTTCACCTTCATGGAGTCTTTCGTTTCGAGATAGCTCAGGATCTGCAATATCTCTTCGTCGGAGAGATGATACTGCGGCATTCGTGTCGTTGGCTTTACAGAATACGGCGACTGAATCCACTTGAACAAGTCTTCACGCGACTTTCGTTTCGCAACACCATTCAGGCGGGAGCCAACATTGCCGCCAAAGCCGTCGATGCTGTGGCAGGAAAAGCATCCGTTGCGGTCCATTATCCTTCGGCCGTCGTGGACATCTGTTGCGGTGGGAATGAATGTCGCCCACAGTGATTCCGCTTGCGAGACCGAAGCGCTCGTGAGACGGTTGAGACCAACCATCAGTACGAATGCAGCAACAAATGCTACGGCGAGCCTGCTGAAGACAGTGCGACTTTCTTTCGTCATTGCCCTGTCTTCGTAATGTTCACGCGCCACACTTGCGGTCCTTGTTCCACATATTCCCACTGAAACTGACCGCGCCGCTCAATCTGAAACGTATAGAACAACGGCCGCGGCTCGTGGTCATTCACTAACTGAAACGCTTCTCCCTTTGCCAGCTCATCAAACGTCTTGAAGATGAGAGGATGTTTTTGTGGCGGCGGAATAGGCCGCACGTCAAGTTCATTAGGTTTGGTCGTTGTCATCTGTTCATGGTCCTTTGCACTGTATCATCGTTCGTGAACTTAGTCGCTTTGCCGCCCTTTCGTGCGCGTATGACGAGATCTTTCGATACTTCGGGCTGGTACTCATCCAACGAGATGCCGCCGTAGAACGTCAGATCCTGAAACCCAGTGTTGCGCAATTCCCGCGTCAGTTGTTCAATGCGGTATGGCCTGTGCATAACTGAGTTCAGAGATTGCTCAAATACCCCGTTCTTCTTGTCCAGCTTTAGAATGTTAAATCGCAATAGATCGTTTTCACAGAAGTCGTAGAATCGAATGAACGTTGAGGTTCCCAGCTCTCGGATGCTCTGCACCCGTTGTTGCGCTGCAAGGGTGCGTTCATAGTTCACCAGCTGAATGAAAAGAGTACCATCTGCCTTGAGTAGTGATGCGAAACTCAAAAGGGAATCCGACAGATCGTTATCGGTCAGGACGTGCGCAAGGGAATTGCCGAGACAAAATACGGAATCGAATTTCTGATCAAGCGTTCGGGACAACGACTGAAAATCCGACGCGACCGTTTTGACACTCAGGTGAAGGCTCCGGGCATGCTCTTGCAGGATGTGAAGCATCTTTGATGACACATCGGCGGCGGTGACATCTACTCCAAGCTCCGCGAGCACGAATGAGTGAAAGCCGGTCCCCGCCCCTGCGTCGATGGCGGATTTGATATTATGTCGCTCAACAATGAGACGAAAGAACGGGCGCTCTGCAGCAAAGCGCTTGTCGAATCCGGTCATCGCATCATAATCCGCGGAAAGCTCGTCATAGAAATCGACTGCGTCCTGTTCAATAGAACGATCGTCAACTAACATTTCTTACCGCCTGTCGTGTTCACGTTCATACGAATATCCGATATTATTGTCTGAAATCAGTTCAAGAAAAAATACTGTTCCATGGTTGACTGGAAACCTCAAGCTTCGTCACGCTACCAGTCAGTTCGGCAATGTTCCGGCCAGCAAGCATTTTATAGAGTGATTCTCTTAGAC
>CAYJNF010000299.1:0-5166 GCA_964370915.1 uncultured Chitinophagales bacterium | reverse complement strand
TAGTTGATATGTGCGATATCGTCAGGCGTGTAGAGGAGTTCGATGGGTTCGCCGCTCACCGTCGTGAACTTTGTTTGAAGCTGTCGCGAAGACTTTGCAGCCTTTGCTCCCCAAACCTCTTTCTCCTTCCGGATCGTACTGACGCCGTTTGTGTTCATTCGCTCCCCGATTACGTGAGAATTTCTATGACATATAAGTAGATACTGGTGAGAATTAACGAAGAAACAGAGTGAACTTCAAGGCGACCGGATAGTACTACAACCCGGTCCATAGCAGCGGAATCTGCCAGCGATTGTCAGGTGGGCAAATGCCTGCAGTGATACTATCTCACCATAACAAGTTTCTTGGTTTCGAAGAAATGTCCGGATCTCAACTATTGGCGAGAGAGAGCCACAGAAATGCAGGACACGCCGAAAAAAATTTCAATTACAAATCTGAGGACACTACTGCTACGTCCGGCCAAATCTTCGATCCAATTCGTCGATGGAAATTTTTAGAACAACAGGCCGCCCATGTGGACACACGTACGGCATTTGGGTTGCGAAGAGCTGCTCAAGAAGGTGGCGCATCTCCTCGATGCCCAAGGGGTCGCCGGCTTTGACTGCCGCTTTGCACGAATAGGACTTCGCAAGATTATCGCGCACATCCATCATGCCGTGCTGCTGGTATTCTTTGAACAGCGCGAGAAGGTCTTGAACCATGTGCGATCCCTGATGTGTGTTGACATCGCCGGGGATTCCTTCGATCACAATGGTGTTGCCTCCAAAAGGCTTGACGGCAAAACCCAGCAATTCGAAATGCGGCAGCAACTCCTGAACCAACGTATAATCACCCGCTGTGAGCTGCACCGTTTCCGGAAAAAGAAGTTGCTGCGACACCGGAGACTTGTTCTCAAATCGCCGGAGTGCAATCTCGTAAAGAATCCGCTCGTGAGCAACATGCTGGTCAACCACCAACACGCCGTTCTCGATTGGGACAAGAATGTACTTGTTGTGAAGTTGCCAGATGAGCGGGAATTGTTGCGGGCTTTGTGGATCGAAGTGAGGAAGAGAAGTCTCGGACGACTTCGCTGCTTCTTCAAATCTCTTCTCAAGCGGATGAAACAGGTGCTCGACAATCTCACTTCCCTTCTGTCTGCTTCCGGCTTGATAACCCGATCTGTCGAAACGGAACTTCTCTTCTTCGCTCGCCGGTGGGACTCTTGTTTGAATGATCTCACCCGTCGAACGATCAATAAACTCGGAGGGCGAGGGCCAACTGTGTTGCCGATTCGTGAACTGCAGCCCGATGCCCCCATCGGCTTCGCCCGATTGACTGATGGACATGGCCGGAACAAGATTTCCCGACGCAAGTGTGCGACGAACAACTGCGGAAACAAACCGGTAGATACTCTGCTCATCCTCGAACTTCGCTTCCATCTTCGACGGATGCACGTTGACATCCACGCGGTGAGGATCGATTTCGATGAAGAGCAGAAAGAAGGGGAAGGTTCCCTTTATGAGAAGATTCTCATACGCCGAGAACACGGCGTGATTAATGTTCCGGTTCGTGATGAACCTTCCATTCAGGAAGAGATACTGATGGACGCGACTCTTTTGTCCGAACGTCGGCTTTCCGATGTAACCGGAGATGGCAACATAGTCGCTTCGCTCCTCCGCCTCGACCATCCCTTCAACCTGCCGCTGACCGAAGATCTCGAGCATTCGCTCGTGCAAGGTTCCCGCTTGCAGATCGAGAATAGTCTCGTCATCGCTGATAAACTTCAGGGCAACTTCGGGATGACACAACGCGACGCGTTGGACTGATTCGTAGATGTGGCGGAACTCGGTGCTGTTGCTCTTCAGGAATTTCCGCCGGGCGGGCACATTGAAAAAAAGATTCTGGACCGAAATGGACGTGCCAGGCTCGCGTCCCTCGCGCGACCGCCTCGGCGCGCTGACCCCATCAATTTGCACAACAACCGCTGCATCGGCATCGACACGCCGTGTTTTCATTGTCACCTGCGCAACAGCGGCAATCGAGGCCAACGCTTCGCCCCGAAAGCCGTAGGTCATGATTCCTTCCAAATCCTCAAGGGATGTAATCTTGCTCGTCGCATGACGCAAAAACGAAGCGACCGCATCCTCTTCATCCATGCCCACGCCGTCGTCAACAATCTGGATGAGCTTCTTGCCGCCTTCCTTGATCACGATAAGCAGGTGTTTCGCTCCGGCATCAAGAGAATTCTCCAGCAGTTCCTTGACGACAGATTCCGGACGCTGGATAACTTCGCCGGCGGCAATTTGATTGGCGAGATGATCGGGAAGGATTTGTACGCGTCGTCCACTCACTGCTCGAACAAGGCCTCCACAAAATCTTTCTTGTCAAACGGCTGCAAGTCATCAATCTTTTCACCGACACCAATGAACTTGATCGGCAGGTTCATGCTCTTGCTGATCGCGAGTACAATGCCGCCCTTGGCCGTTCCATCAAGCTTGGTGAGGACGAGTCCGGTCACGCCGGACGCTGCGCTGAATTCTTTCGCTTGCTGAAGTCCGTTCTGTCCGGTTGACGCGTCAATCACCAGCAACACCTCATGCGGAAAAGTCTGATCCAGTTTGGTAAGAACGCGATGAATCTTTTTCAGCTCTTCCATCAAGTTCACTTTTGTATGAAGGCGCCCCGCGGTGTCGATGATGACCACATCAGCTTGCTGGGCGATTGCAGACTTGACAGCATCGAACGCGACGGCTGCCGGATCGGATCCATGTCGCTGCTGAATGATCGACGCTCCAGCCCTCTTTGCCCAAATCTCAAGTTGCTCATTCGCGGCTGCACGAAACGTATCTGCAGATCCTATCACGACACTCTTGCCAGCTTTGGTGTAGATGTTTGCAAGCTTCCCGATGGTGGTTGTCTTGCCGACTCCGTTGATTCCAACCACCATGATAACGTACGGCCTCGTTCCGGGAAGTTGGAAGGGATTGGATTCGGACGTACCGACCGAGAACTGCTTCTGGATCTCATCGTGCAAGAGCGTGCTGAGTTCGGACGCGTCGGCGTAGCGATCGTCTTTTACCCGTTGCCGGATCGCGTCGATGATGCCTGCCGTTGTGTCGAAACCAACATCCGCCCCGATCAGGATCTCTTCAAGCTGGTCAAGCGTTGCTTCGTCGATCTTCGATCTTGCAGTGACAAGTCGGGCAACTTTCCCGACAATACTCTCGCGGGTTTTCGAAAGACCTTCTTTGAGTTTTGAAAAGCCTAGCTTGTCGAGAAATCCCATAGACGTGATGATGTTCAGATATTCGTGGATTGCGATGGTCTCATCTCTGCAGCAAAGCGCTGCACATACAGGGCAAGCGAACCGCACAACATCGCAACCGAAAGCCAGAGAAAAATGTCCGCGGCCAACGTTTGACGAAGCATTGCACAGAACATCGTGATGGCAAGGACGCCAATCGTCCACTTACCCAGTTGATTTGATTGCAGAACGGTACCCTTTGTCCGCTTCACGTGCACCCCTCCTGCCAGGATGAGGAGGTCTCTTCCAATCAAGAGTAGCACGAACCAGAGCGGAATCAATTCCACTCTCACGAGAACCAATGCCACGATTCCCATTCCGATTTTGTCTGCAACCGGATCGAGAATTTTCCCCCACTCGGTCACCTGGTGGTATTTGCGTGCGAGAACACCATCAAACTTGTCCGTGAGCGCGGCAACTGCAAGAATCACAATTCCCCAAATCGATGCGTTCGGAGAATCCGAGAGCATGACGAGCGCGAAGGGAATGGCAAGGACGATGCGCGAGAGACTCAGGGCGTTTGACACGGTGAAGAATTTCCCGTCAATCGCACCCGGCGCATCTTCCGTTGACTGAAGCGTTTGAGTATTTGCCGGCTGATTACTCACGCTTCATTCTCTTCTTTCGTTTGAAGTGTGTCGATCTTCACCGGATAGTTGCCGCTGAAGCACGCCGTACAGTAGTTCGCGTCGCCTTCATGCGGCACCGAAGCAAGAAGATCGTCAAGTTCAAGGTACTCAAGACTATCAACGCCGAGCGCTTGCTCAATCTTCCGGACGTCGCCGTTGCATTGGTTCGCAACCAACTCCTTTTGTGTCGGGAAGTCCATTCCATAGTGACAGGGAAATTTGATCGGCGGCGAGGTCACGCGGAAATGCACTTCCTTCGGTCCTGCCTGCTTCACAAGCTGCACAAGCTGCTTCGACGTCGTCCCGCGAACAATCGAATCATCAACAATCACCACTACATTGTCCCGTAAGACGCCCTTGACGGTATTGAACTTGGTTTTCACCTTATTCTCGCGAACATCCTGCTTCGGCTGAATGAACGTCCGACCGATATAGTGACTTCGAATCAAACCGATTTCAAGCTTTGCGTTCCCGCCATCCTTGTTCGTCTGCTGAACAAAGCCCATCGTTGCCGTGTTGCTCGAATCGGGAACGTTGATGACAATCAGCTTTTCGTCTTTGTTCCTGGCATGAACAGGTTTCGTCTTTGCCAGATTCTTGCCCAGCTTTCGCCGGACTTTGTCAACGCTGTGCCCGAAGATCTGGCTGTCGGGTCGGGAAAAATAGATGTACTCGAATATGCAGTAATGCGGATGCGGCAACCGCGCATCAATGCGCGATGAGCGGACTTCACCTGACTGCTGGGCCGCCTCGTCGATGACGACGATCTCGCCCGGTTCAACATCGCGAATATATTCCGCGTCAATAATGTCAAAGGCTACCGTTTCGGAGGCGACGAAGAATGTCTGTGTACCGTCAGCCGCATCCTTTTTCCGGCCCAGCGCCAGCGGGCGAAAACCGGAATGATCGCGTGCAGCGATCAGTTTGTCGTCGGTGAGTATCACCAGCGAGAATGCCCCCTCGATCTGCGTCAACGCCTCGCGGATCTGTTCGAGCTGATCGGTCTGTTTGCTTCGCGCAATGAGATGCAGAATGATTTCCGTATCGGACGTGGTCTGAAAAATCGTGCCTTCGTCCTGCAATCGTTTTCTGATTTCTTTGAAGTTCGTCAGGTTGCCATTGTGGGCGACCGCGAGGTTTCCCCCTTTGTAGATAACCGTAAGCGGCTGAATGTTGAGCTTGTTGTCTGCGGCTCCGGCGGTAGAATACCGGTTGTGCCCGATAGCGAGCTTGCCGCGTAGGAGTTGCGTCAAC
>CAYJNF010000298.1:0-5170 GCA_964370915.1 uncultured Chitinophagales bacterium | reverse complement strand
CGGCGAGTTCTTGTTGTCAACAGGTTCTTCCTTTGACCGTCTCGCAACGTTTCGGTCGTTCAAGCTTCCGGGAAGCAGCAAGGCCGTGAAGGAACCACGGCGAACCGCCCTTGGCGTCCTCTATGAGATTTTCGGAGACGACGTGTTTGAGCGCGGCGACCTGCACCCGGTTTCAGCGTTCTCAGAAACAGAATTCGCGTTGATCCGGCAGATGCTTCAGAAGGACATCAACTGTCCGATCACGACGAGTGCAGGGCGGCTCTTTGACGTCGTTGCGTCGATTGTCGATCTTCGGCAACGAGTGAGTTTCGAAGGGCAGGCTGCTATGATGCTGGAGTTCGCGATTGACCATAATCGATCCGATGAGTCGTATGAGTTCCAGATCGTGAACAATCCGGCACGCAACGGAGAGCCACACCGACTCGCACTCTTCGTTGTTGACTGGATTCCGATGTTCATGCAATTGCTCGATGACGTTGCACATCGAACGCCCGTGTCACTCATTTCCCTCAAGTTCCACAATGCGCTTGCGGAAATAATCGTTGAGATCGCCCATCGTGCGAACGAGGAACGAGTGGTACTGACCGGCGGATGTTTTCAGAACAAATACCTCACAGAACGAGCTGTTACGCGGCTTACCGATGCAGGGTTCAGACCCTACTGGCATCAACGCGTGCCGCCAAACGACGGTGGCATCTCACTTGGACAAATTCACGCGGCACTGAGAACTCAGAGAACCGAATCCACAGTTCAACAGCCAGGAGCGGAGATGCGCGTATGACTCTTCTCACCGGAGAAATCACGGAGATTTTCGTTGCAGACTTTGCAACACAAGCGAAGGTCAAGGTTGGCGGAGCGTTCATGCGCTCGCCGCTGTTTCTGCTACCCGATGCCTGTGTGGGTGATGCTGTGCTCATCGACGGGGGAGTGATCATTTCCAAGATTGTTACAGACCGGCTACCTGGCGGCGAGGTATCCCAGCCACACACTGAGGTGCCGCAGTGAAGTTTGTTGACGAGTATCGGGATGCCGCGTCAGCCAGAAAGTATGCCGACCTGATTCACGCGACAGTCACGCGCCCGTGGACCATCATGGAGATCTGCGGCGGGCAGACACATTCCATTGTAAAATTCGGTATCGAGTCGCTGCTTCCGCCAGCTGTGAATCTCGTGCACGGCCCGGGCTGTCCGGTGTGTGTTACGCCGTTGGAGATTATCGACAAAGCGGTGCGCATTGCGCAGTGCCGCGACGTTATCCTTGCCTCATTCGGTGACATGCTGCGCGTACCGGGATCGGAGAAGGACCTGCTGACCGTCAAAGCAGAAGGTGGCAATGTCCGCATCGTCTACTCACCGCTTGATGCGGTGAAGATCGCGCAACAGAATCCTGACAAGAACGTTGTGTTCTTTGCTGTTGGGTTCGAAACCACAGCCCCTGCAAATGCATTGTCGGTGTGGGAAGCGCGATCGAAAGGCGTGAAGAACTACTCCATCCTCTGCTCGCACGTGCTTGTGCCGCCAGCTATCGAAGCCATCCTCTCATCTCCGACTAATCGAGTGCAAGGGTTTCTCGCAGCCGGTCATGTGTGTGCGGTGATGGGCTATGAAGAGTATTACCCGCTTGCGTCCCGGTTTCGCGTTCCGATTGTCGTTACCGGGTTTGAGCCGGTCGACATTCTTCAAGGAATTTACATGGCGGTACGGCAACTCGAAGAGCAGCGATGTGAAGTTGAAAATCAGTACGTGCGGGCAGTCAGAAGAGAAGGAAATGTCCCGGCGCAGAAACTTCTCACAGACGTATTTACTGTTGCCAACAGGAAATGGCGCGGCATTGGCGAGATTCCATTGAGCGGGTACAGACTGCGAGATGAGTTTGCTGCGTACGATGCAGAGAAGATTTTCGATGTCGCAGGCATCACCGCGGAAGAATCACCACTGTGTCTTGCAGGACAGGTTCTTCAGGGCTTGAAGAAGCCACAGGACTGTCCTGCGTTCGGAAAGGAATGTACGCCCGAACATCCGCTTGGCGCTCCCATGGTTTCCTCGGAAGGCGCCTGCGCAGCTTACTTTCATTTTGCCAGGCATCTGTCTGACAGAACGAATGGCTGAACAGCAAATCACACCAAGCAAACTCGTTACCACATGAACACGCCATACGCACTTACCAATCCAATCGTTCTCATTCTCGACAAATCACCTGGCCAGTTCACGCGGGAAGATCTCCTCGATGTCATTGAACAAAAAGAGATTCAGAAGATCACGTTTCATTACACTGCACTGGACGGCAAACTGAAGGAATTGAAGTTACCCATCGCCAACCGGTCCCAAGCAGAAAAGATTCTTGCTGACGGTGAGCGTGTTGATGGCTCTTCATTGTTCAAAGGGATGGTCGACACGGCACTCTCCGATCTATACGTCGTACCCGTCTACAAGACAGCCTTTCTTAATCCCTTTGATGACAGCAGTCTCGATTTCATTTGCCGGTATCTCACCAAGGAAGGAACACTCGCGCCCTTTGCCCTCGATACCATTCTCCATAACGCGAGCCGGCTTTTCACGGAGCGGACGGGAATGGAGTTGTATGCTCTTGGTGAACTCGAGTTCTTTCTCTTGAGCGAACACTCGTCGCGCATCTATCTATCCGCGAAGCAACGCGGTTATCATGCGTCGGCGCCATTCATCAAAAGCGGATTAGTGCTTGATGAGATGGTCCGGCTCATTTCACAAATCACGGGTGCAGTCAAGTACTCTCACAGCGAAGTAGGATATGTGGAAAGCGTGCGAAGCAATCTTGAAGAGATCGCTGGCAAGCAAGCCGAGCAGGTGGAAATTGAATTTGTGCCGACGCCAATTCAGGATGCGGGTGATTATCTTGTACTTGCCAAATGGCTGATTCGGAACGTCGCGTACAAAAACGGCTGCGTCGCAACCTTCACGCCCAAGCTTGAGGAAGGTGTTGCCGGCAACGGACTGCATGTGCACATGGAACTTCGCAAGGACAGCAAGAACGCCATGACCGATGATGGCGGCGTTCTCTCGCATGAGGCACGAAAGGTCATCGGTGGTCTTTGCGAGTACGCAGATACGCTGACAGCGTTCGGCAATACGGTGTCGGCTGCATATCTGCGGCTGGTGCCCAATCAGGAAGCCCCGACACGTATCTGCTGGAGCGACCTGAACCGCAGCGCGATGATTCGCGTGCCGCTCGGATGGTCGTCAATCCGTGATCTCGCAAAGGTGTTGAATCCCCAGCAGCAGCTGCGGCAACCCACACGAGATGGCCGCCAAACGGTCGAGTTGCGGAGTCCTGACGGCAGCGCCATCATCCACCTGTTGCTGGCTGGCATAACGTTGGCGGCAGAATGGGGTCTCACGCACGACAATGCGGAAGAGATCTCGCAGCGGCTGTACACAACCGGCAACATCTTCAAGGACAAGGCGCTGCTCGATACGCTTTCCTCATTGCCGAAGAGCTGCGTTGAGTCTGCCCGCATCCTGAGAGAAAAGCGAGCACTCTACGAACGCGACGGAGTTTTCCCCCCGAGCATCATCGAGTATGCCGCAAACCTTCTTGAGGCCGAGCAGGACGAGAACATGAACGCGCGCCTCGTCGATTTGCCCGCCGATGACCGACTGTATGAGACAAGGAAGATTATGCATCGCGACATTCACAGACATTAATGTGTTTTCCATAACAGACAAACTCCACAGGAGGATCTACAATGCTATTCCATGCTAAAGTCTTCACGGCTGCCGCATTAGTTCTGAGTGCGGTTCAGTTTGCATTCGCGCAGGACCTGGATCAGAGGGCATCGGTGTTATGTTCGCAGAAGAAACAGGCGTCCGAGTTCTCGTCGGAAAGCCTCGTGTTATCGCCGGGATCACCCTTGCACGCATTCGATGTGCTCAACTACAAACTCGATCTGGATTTGTACGCGTGCTTCATTACTCCCTATCCAAAATCATTCGTCGGTACGAATATCATTACGTTTAGGGTGGATTCCGCACTGCAGTCGATCTCGTTGAACGCCGTCAATACATCGATTGCCGTCGACTCCGTCAGGCTGGCGGGCGTATCGTTCACACATGCCTCGAATGTCCTGAACATTACGCTTGATCGAACCTACAATCCCAACGAAGTCGTCCAGGTGAAGATCTATTATCGTCATAACAATGTTACCGATGGCGGATTCTACGTCAGCAATGGAATGGTATTTACCGATTGTGAACCGGAAGGCGCACGAAAGTGGTTTCCGTGCTGGGACAGACCTTCCGACAAAGCCACGCTGGATTTGCGTGCGAAAGTTCCCGCAACGGTGAAGTTGGGTTCAAATGGACGACTGGCGGATTCGACGCGAACAGCCGACACGATTTGGTACAACTGGATCAGCAGAGATCCCATCGCAACATATCTCATGGTGATGTCGGGGAAAGTAAATTACAATCTCGACGTCGTTGAGTGGGTCAATCCCCTCAACCCGAACGACAAGTTTCCCATCCGATTCTACTGGAATGCAGGCGAGAATACAACCAACCTCGCCAATATCAAGGCGAAGATCGTCCCGATGACAACCGAATACTCCAGATTGTTTGGCCCGCACGCGTTCGAGAAGAACGGATTTGCAACTCTCAACAGCCAGTTTACGTGGGGCGGCATGGAGAACCAAACGTTGACGAGCTTGTGTCCGAATTGTTGGAGTGAAAATCTCGTGTCGCATGAATATGCCCACCAGTGGTTCGGCGACATGATCTCTCCGGGAACGTGGGCCGACATTTGGCTAAACGAGGGATTTGCAACATACTCCGAAGCTCTCTGGTACGAATATACGGGCGGGTATGCATCATACAAGAGCGACATCAACGGCGACGCTTCGGGATACATAAGCGGCAATCCGGGATGGCCCATCTACAATCCGTCCTGGGCCGTAACAACACCTCCCACGGGCACGCTCTTCAATACTGCGATTACCTATAACAAGGGCGCGTGCGTTCTGCACATGTTGCGCTATGTTCTCGGTGACTCACTGTTCTTCAGAACGCTGAAGACCTATGCCACCGACACAACAAACTTCAAGCATAAGACATCGGTCACGGCCGATTTTGTGTCGAAGGTGAATGCCGTGACGGCGCAAGACCTGGGCTGGTTCTTCAACCAGTGGGTGTACGCACCA
>CAYJNF010000297.1:0-5178 GCA_964370915.1 uncultured Chitinophagales bacterium | reverse complement strand
GGCGCGAGTTTTGTCGTTGCAGACATCCCCGGCCTGATCGAAGGTGCACATGACGGCAAGGGACTCGGCATCCAATTCCTCCGGCATATCGAGCGGACAAAGGTCTTGCTTTTTCTTTTGGACGGTACGAGCGGGGATGTCAAAACAGATTTCAAGGTACTGCAGAAGGAACTGAAACTCTTCAACAAGGATCTGATCAAGAAACCGACCATTGTCGCGATAACGAAGCTCGACATTATTGAGGACGACATACTCAAAGGGCTGAAGCGCATCGCGTTCAAAGGCGTTTCCACTCATATCATCTCGGCAGTGGCGCGCATCGGCATTGACGAGCTTGTCGACGAACTGTGGAGTCACGTCGGTCTGCACAAGAAACTAGCCGAGGACGAAGTTATGAATCCTCCCACACCACGGGAACGACGCACTGCCCGCGAAAAAGCGCGAAAGCGCAAACGCATTCCGAACCGCCGCCGCGAGTGGGAGTAACAGTGTTTGCGAAACTCAACCGACAACCTCTTTCTCCTCGTCGAGTCATTACCATCCTTTCCGTTCTCACAGTAATTCTTTTCGTCACCGGAATTGCAGGACTTTCGGTCGGCAGCGTTCCTGTATCGTTCACGAACGTCGTCAACTCGCTGTTCAATTGTGATTGTGTCGATGCGATGGAACGGGCGATCATCCTCGACATACGATTGCCGCGCCTGCTGCTGGCGATGGTTGTCGGGGCGGGACTTTCCATTGCCGGCGCCGTGCTTCAGGCGCTGTTGCGCAATCCGCTTGCAGAGCCATATATACTCGGCATTTCGAGCGGAGGCACAGTCGGGGCGATTCTCGCCATCGGACTTGCCACCGGCTCAGGACTACTGGTGACGCCTCTCGCGTCCCTTACCGGTTCCATTCTCGTCATGGTGCTTGTCTACTCGCTCGGACACCGTCACGGACAATTGGATACCAACGCCTTGCTCCTTGCGGGCGTGATGGTCGGGGCGTTCTTCAATGCGGCGGTGCTTCTCGTCATCGCGCTCTTCAATCAGGAGTTGCGCAATTCATTTTTGTGGTTGATGGGAAACCTCAGCAGTGCAAACCTGGAGTCGCTCGCAGTCATCTCCCCTCTCATCATTCTCGCTTCCGGCTTTCTTCTTCTTCAATCGAAGAACTACAACCTCATCGCCACTGGCGACGAGACGGCCCTGCAACTTGGCGTCGATGTCAAAAAAATCAAACGACTCTCGTATCTGCTGGCTTCGTTGATAACCGGATTGGTTGTCTCGGTGAGCGGCGTGATCGGATTTGTAGGCTTGATCATTCCCCACATCTGCCGGATGATCTTCGGTCCCGATCACCGGTTGTTGCTGCCGGCGTCGGTTCTTCTCGGTGCAAGCTTCATGATTGTTGCCGACATCCTCTCACGCATTCTGCTTGCCCCCACGGAAATTCCAGTCGGGGCGATCACCGCCGCAATCGGCGCGCCGCTGTTTGTGTGGCTGCTGAAGAGAACGTAAGGCAGAGCGCGTCTGCACGCGACACAGAACACGGACGTAACTTGGTGAGGTTGCGTGTAAGTTGCCTTTGGCGGAGGGCTTGTGTATCATCTCCTGAGGTGCAACCTGTTTTTGTCTGTGCACAGCACGAGAACCCAACAATGACCATGCACGAACTATTACAAAGAATTGATGCTTTGCGACATGAACTAGATCAGTATCGTCCGTTACCTGCTGCACAATTGCAAAAATTGGAGCAGGCATTGTTTGTCGAGTACACCTACGAGAGCAACCGCATCGAAAGCAGCACGCTTACGCTGCAGGAAACCGCGCTGGTTATCCAAAAGGGAATTACCGTTTCCGGCAAGAGCTTGCGTGAACATTTGGAGGCCATCAATCATTACGAAGCCATAGGGCTTGTTAAGGCCGTTGCGGAAAACAATGAGCCGCTCAATGAACGAACGCTTAAAGACATTCATGCTTTGGTGTTGCGAGGCATCGATGCGGAAAACGCAGGTAGATATCGTACCGTGAATGTTCGCATAGCGGGTAGCCGCCATATACCCGTAGAGGCTTTACAAGTGCAGGAGCGTATGGATGAGTACTTCGGTTTTTACGAAAAGCAAAAACATATTCTGCATCCTGTTTTGCTCTCGGCACACTTGCACGAGAAATTAGTAACCATTCATCCGTTTATAGACGGCAATGGCAGAACCGCCCGGTTGGTAATGAACCTTGTGCTGCTTCAGTCCGGTTATACGCTCGTGAACATCGCGGGCAACAATGACAGCCGGCTCAAGTACTACAATGCCCTCGACAGATGCCAGACCGAAAACATGTGCGAGGAGTTCTTGCGATTGGTTGTCGAAGCTGAAATGGAATCCATTGCCTCGTATACCAGCATTGTAAAGAGCGGAAATCGTAGATAAACAATCCGAAGGCGCTCACGACACTGAGCACCACCCTCGCGTCGTGAAACCGCTCGATACATCATCGACACGCCACTCCGAACAGTTCTCGTTTGCAGCGACGACCGAGAATCAATCCAACACTCCACCACTCCATCCATCGATCATTCCATCAAGTTGACGAGTAAGATCCTTCGCTCCGCTCAGGGTTGAGAGTCACTTCACCGTTGTCGCCGCCGCAATCTGTCCCTGCCGCGCGTAGTCAATCGCCTCGCCGAGAATGCGCGCTGCTTCCTGCCCATCGAGTTTTCCGCCGCGACAAAATCAAGTCGGAATTGCGCCTTGCGTTGCAGCCTGAGAGCAGGTTCGAGCGCTGCATCAGTGACACCACGCGATTTTGCCCTCTTCACTTCATCGTACATCTGCACCAGCGCCTCTTCGCTGCGATCAAGCAGCTTGCGCGTGCGCTCCTGGATTATTTCTACCCGCGCCTTCATCTCGTCTTCGGGTTGCGGATGGCAGGTCTGGCATGCCCGCGAAATGTTCAGCACCGGACTGCGTACGTGATGATCGCTGATCTTCACTGCGCCGTCGCGCATGTACGGCATGTGGCAATCAGCGCACGCAACGCCGCTACGCGAATGGATTCCCTGATTCCACATTTCAAATTCAGGGTGTTGGGCTTTCAAAACATGCGCCCCAGTTTCCGCATGATCCCAATCCTTGAACCCGATTGAATCATAGTAAGCTTCAATCTGTTCCACCTTCAAGCCGTTGATCCATGGATAGGTCAGCAACTTCCCATCCCCTTTGAAGTAGTATTCCACGTGGCATTGACCGCAGACGAAGCTGCGCATCTCCTGCCGCGTTGCCATTGTGTTCGGATTGTAATTGTCGATGCCCTTTGTCTTCATATACGCCTTGATGCCGTTGAGAAATCCGGGACGCGTCACGCGCAAATCCATCGTCTTCGGATCATGGCAATCAATGCACGCAATCGGATGCTCGACGAGTTTGCGCGCATCGGCATACGGCATCGCGCACACTTGTTCAAAGCCCTTCATCACGTCACCGCCTCCCACTTTGCGGTACGTTGGGATCACCGATGCGTGGCAGTGCAGACACGCGCCGGGCTGCTTCCTCTGCTTCACGCGCTCCGTCATGTCCTGATCGAGCAACATGAACGCATGGCCCCGTTCTTCACGATAATCCAGACTGAACGCGTAGCCTGCAAAAATCCGTTTCAATGCCGGTTCCGTTTCGAGTCTCTGGAATGCTTCGCTTCCGCCGAATCGCGTTCGCACAGTATCAACCGTCCGTTTGTAGCCGTCATACTGTCGCGGAAAGTTCTTCCCCCAGATCACCGGATCGATTGTCTCCTCGGTCAAATCCGCAAGACGGAAAGAAACCTCTCGTGCTTCGTCCTTACGATCGCGTACGTTGAAGAGCAGCCAGGTGGTGACAAACGTAATGAGCGCCACGACCGCGACAAGCATTCCATACTTCAGATAGCTACCCTGTTTTTCATATGCCATTCTTGAATCTCCTTTGTGGTTCTGTTATCTCATCATGCACAGTACGTCAATACCGGGCACCATGACCGACATCTGCATGACAATGAATGCACGTTTGCTCTTTGGAGTTTCCGTGCTGCGTTCGTCCGGCAATCTCGCGCACGAGTCCTTCATGGCAACTCACGCAATTTACCTGCAAGTTGTCGAGGTTCGTTTGCGTGATGTGCAGCGGCTCCTTGAAATTTTGAAACGAGAATTTCCATGAGTGGCGCAACCCGTTCTCTCCTTTGGCCAGATATTTGGGAATGAACTCGTGCGGCGTATGGCAGTCGTTGCATGCCGCTCGGCTGTGATGCGAAGACTTCTGCCAGGAATCAAAATACTCGCGCATGATATGACAGTTGGCGCATGCCTCCGGGTCATTGCTGAAATACGATCCGCCTTCAGCATACGTCCATGTGTAGTACCCAAGGCCAACCATCAGGCCCACCAACATGGAGAGTACGATACCCGCACGATGAGTCGGAATGAAATTCATAAGTTACACACGCAGCGCTAGCATTACTCAGACGTTGCTATGTCAGAAGATACGGTTATCATTTTCCAGAATGTTCCCACGAGGTTGTGCTTGGATGCTCGGTCCCAAGCATGCAAGAGGAGAGAGAATTGAAATCCGCCAGCTTCTCAGTGGCACTGCAATAATACGGAACTGCCTCGTTAAGAAGCAAGCACAAAGTCGCGGAGTTTTCTTCTCCGCCGTATGATGACAAGTTCATGACACGTGAGCTCAAATGCATCATCGTATCGACCTTTTGCATTCGATCTCCTTTTCCGTAACTTTGGCGTATGAAAGAAGTCGCAGTTGGAATTATTCTGCAGGATGGCAATGTGCTTGCCTGCCAAAGGAAACGGGATGCAACGTACGCGCTCAAGTGGGAATTTCCGGGTGGCAAATTGGAGCCCGGAGAAACACCCGAGCACGCGTTGGTGCGTGAACTCCATGAAGAATTGGCGATCGATGCCAAAGTGGATGGCGAGTTTTTTCGGCAGGAGTGGGTCTACAAGGAGAGAACAGACAACCCGCAGCACGATGGATCATTTCGCGTATTTTATTTTTTGATAAAGGAATTTTCCGGCACGCCCGTCAATCACGCATTCGAGCAGATTGTGTGGAAACGACCGGATGAACTCCGCCAGATGGATATTCTCGAAGGGAACCGCGAGGCCGTTGAACGCCTCGCGTCGTATGCAGAAAAACACTAAACAACGTAACGT
>CAYJNF010000296.1:0-5242 GCA_964370915.1 uncultured Chitinophagales bacterium | reverse complement strand
TAGATGCCCTCTTTTTCGGCTGCTAAGGCCAACCCAACAAACTACATGAGTCGAATGAGCAGCTTGCGCATGAGTTTCGCGACCAGCCAGCCAGCTATCAGCAACAGAAGGGCAGTTGCCACTTTCGGAAACACATCGCTCAATTGTGACCACGCGGTCCTGAAGAATTCGAGCGCGGACGTAAGCTGTTCGGGCATATCTGCTCCAATGTCAGAATATGAGTGTTCGATGACGACCCTTTATGTCAGGGACGTTCCCGTCGCACAATGTCTTCAAACTTCTTCACTACCCGAAGAAGAGCTCCGAAGAGACTCTTATGGCGTGGTTGGTAGGTTGCGACAACTTCATCCATTTCTTTGCCAAGTTCAACTTGAATCGAAGGGGATTTTGTTATCGACAGCACTTGAGAAGGATACACGCTTCGGTGTCCCGTCATAAGAAAGCTGATGACGCACGCAACGGTTGCGTACGGAGCCACGGCCGGACCGAACATCTCAACCGCGAGGATGCTGGCGGCAATGGGTGTATTGGCCGCTCCTGCCAGCAAGCTCACCATGCCTATCGCGGAAAACGTCGCCATGCTTGTGCCCGCAACCGAGGCAAAGAGTGTCCCCGCTGTCGCTCCCACAAAGAATATCGGCGTGACAATGCCGCCGCTTCCGCCAAAGCTGAGCGTAATAGTTGTCGCGACCGACTTGATGATGAACGCGTACCACGGAACATCATTACCGGAAAGCGACGACTCAATGGAATCAAGCCCAAGTCCAAGATACTGCCGCGAGAACGCGAAGGCTACGCCGACAAGAAGAACGCCGCCAATGAGTCCCTTCAGCGGTTTCCACACGTTGATTCTTTCCGAAAGCTTCTCGCCGTATTTCAGCATCTCAATCAACATCACTGCGCAGAGCCCGAAGAATACACCCGCTACGACGACCGTCAGCAGAAAGGATTCGCTGAACACATGCACAGTCTTCACCGGATGGTAGAAGTAGGTCATGCCGAGCGCCGAAGACACTTGATACCCGATGATGCCGGCGATGAAGGATGGAAGCAGGACGTCGTACAGGATGGCGCCTACAAAGAGCACTTCCACTCCGAAGATGGAGCCGGCAATCGGAGTACCGAACACGGAAGCGAAGCCCGCGCTAACCCCGCAGACGACAAGCTTCTTTCTGTCGGCATCATCAAACTTGAAGATGTCCGCGAAAAGAGAAGAGAGTCCGGCGCCGATTTGCGCACACGGACCTTCTTTTCCCGCAGAGCCGCCGGTCGCCAGCGTGATGACAGTCGCGAGGAGTTTTACTGGAACTACGAGAACCGGAATCCTGCCGGAGCGTTTATGAATTGCCTCAATCACTTTCTCCGTGCCGTGACCCTCAGCGTCCGGGGCGAGATATTTCACGATGAGTGAGCTCAGAAAGAACGCGACTGGAAGGAACAAAAAAGAATACGCGTACGCGTTTGCAAGGCCCGTTGCCCATATCAGCGTCTTGAGGAATGCGGTGGTCGATAGGCCTACAACTGCCCCTATAACTGTTGCAAGGAAAACCCACTTGACGATACTGATGAAGAGAATTGTTTCGTCGGTGATGTGCTTTCTCATGGAGGCTCCCAGTGGTCCTTACGTTGCGGGCAGCCGATTCGCCTGTCGTCTTCTCGCAACGAAACTTCTACAGCTAACATACAAACATTGAGATTGAAAGTCCGCATCTGACACCTCTAAAGGTGCAGCCGAAAACCCGGCGAAAGGAAAATAACCGCTCGACGAGTCGAGTCATCGACCATGACGCCAAGAAAAGATTTCGAAGTCGGCATGGAACAACGGCATTTCAATTCTGTGACCTTGGCGTCTTGGCGGTGAAGATCTTTTCTCTGGGCTTTTCGTCCGTACCTCTAGTATCATTGTTCAAGAACATAGTTGGATGGGCACCAGATAATTTGGTCAGGAGAATGCAACGACGACCTTTCGGGCGCGAAAGAAACTTGGAACTGGGGCACGATAAGCGCATCGAGGAAGGGTGTTGCATTCTCCTTATTCTTTTTCGCCACTCAGCATTGGCGAGAACTCTCATTGCCGGACATTGGAACGTTTGTCCGAACTGAAAATCTTCAGAATAATTTTGGGTGGAACCCTTGTTCATGTCGTCGATAGGATCAGAACAAAAAAGATCGGTTTCTATTTTGCGAGGTTGATTGTGCACTTCCTCGGGAACCGGATGAACACTCTTTCGGGGGGAATGAGAATCGGGTTCAGCGAAACGAACCGCATGGAAAATATGAAATCGCCTGCCCAAAGCGGTGATGCCCGGCACTACGGAAACAAAAAACCGGGCCACACAAGTTTTTTGCCACGGGCGTTTCGATGCGCACCTCCGATAGTTCAACGATCTTTGTAGCGACTCATTGAAGGGACGATAGGGATAGGGACGAGCGTTGAATTCAATCGCCTATTTCGTTACCATGAGCCATGGAAACCGCTGGCCGACACACGAAAGATCTCTCCCTCAATACCGATTTAGTCCAAAAGGTTCTCATTGATTTCATTCGCGATGAGACTCACAACGCAGGATTCACAAAAGGCGTCATTGGCCTTTCGGGCGGAATCGATTCAACTGTCTCGGCGTATCTCGCAGTAGAAGCGCTTGGTTCGGAGAATGTACTCGGCGTGCTTATGCCCTATAAGCTGAGCAATGCGTCGAGCAAGAGCGATGCAGAGTTGATTGCGCGTGCACTCGGCATACGAATGGAGTTGGTGGATATTACGCCGATGGTCGATGCATATCTGCTGAAGTCAAATGGCATCGACAATCTTCGTTCGGGCAATGTCATGGCGCGACAGCGAATGATTGTTTTGTATGATCTGTCAAGCCGCGAGCGCGCGTTGGTCATCGGGACAAGTAACAAGACGGAAGTGTTTCTTGGGTACGGGACTTTGTTCGGTGATATGGCATGCGCAATCAACCCGCTGGGCGATTTGTACAAGACGCAAGTGTGGCAACTTGCCGGTGCGATGGGAGTCCCCCAACAGCTCATCGAAAAAAAACCCTCGGCAGATTTGTGGGAAGGGCAAACTGATGAAGGGGAGTTCGGCTTCACCTACAAAAGGGCTGATCATCTGCTCTATCTCATGATTGACGAGCGCAGGAGTATCACAGAGCTGAAAGAAATGGGATTTGAACCGGAACTTGTTGAACGCGTCAAGCAAATGGTGATCAAAAGCCAGTTCAAGCGACGTCTTCCTCTTGTTGCAAAAGTGTCAAATCGAACGGTCAATGTAGATTTCCGATATCCCCGGGATTGGGGAATATGATCTTCAAACATTCCGGACTCCGCTCAGGATACAAGTCAGGCTGATCGCCTTCCTGTTCCAAGGCCCAACAACCTGCAGGACGGAAGTCAGGACCCCGAAGTCTTGTCCGGTGAAAACTGCACTCTTGGCTATGAGCGAAGAAATTCAACCCGGTGCTCTGTATGTTGTGAGCACGCCCATTGGCAATCTCGACGACATTACACTTCGCGCGATCAGGATTCTGGGCGGTGTTGATCTGATTGCGGCGGAGGATACACGCAAGACAAGATTTCTTCTCGACCATCTGTCGATCTCGAAACCGCTTGTCAGTTACTACTCATACAACTAACCGCGGCGGGTTCCGGAACTCGTCGACCTGCTCACGCAAGGAAAGTCGGTGGCGGTTGTTACAGATGCCGGCACACCCGGAATCTCAGATCCGGCTTTTCTCCTCATCAGCAACGCAATCCAGCATGGCATCCAGGTCATTCCGATTCCCGGGGCAAGTGCTGCATTGGCAGCATTGGTGGCAAGCGGTCTGCCAACCGACCGGTTTGTGTTCGAAGGATTCCTGCCTGTCAAGAAGGGTAGGAAAACGAAATTCAGAGAGCTCAAGGAGGAGCGGCGGACGATCATCATCTATGAGTCGCCATTTCGTATTGAGCGAACGTTGGGTGATATTCTTGAACATTGGGGTGACCGGAACGTTGTCGTCGCCAGGGAAATCACCAAGAAGTTTGAAGAGATTACGCGTGGGCAGGTTTCGGAAGTTCTTGCTCACATTAGAAAGTCTACACCCAAAGGTGAGTTTGTTATTGTAGTGGAAGGAACACACTGAGCTATCCCACATAACCGTTGAAGACTGCCATGCCGAACATCAACTCTTCGCCTGAACTTCGATTCCATACAACGACCCATCCCGTTGTTTATGAAGTGAACACCCGAGTGCTGTTGAACGATTTTTCAGCGATGAAAGGGAAGAGGATCACCCTTGATAAGATTCCGGATGAACTCATCAACGAGTGGGCTTCATTGGGCTTTGATGCAATCTGGTTGATGGGAGTCTGGACGACCGGTGCTGTAGGTCTGCGGGAAGCGAAGACGCATCAGGGACTGCAAGACGAGTATCGCAAGGTGCTTCCCCACGTGAAAGATGTTGATATTCTGAGTTCTCCGTACGCGGTGCAATCGTATCATGTATCGGAAGCGCTCGGCGGGGAGGATGCTCTGCTTGGATTGCGAAAGAAGCTCGCCAAAAAAGATATCGGACTCATCCTGGACTACGTGCCGAATCACACAGCCCGGGATCATGAATGGGTCTCGATCCATCCGGAGTACTACATCCACGGACACGACGGGCAAGAGAAGGAGAACCACGTTCGTTATTTCCGAGCCGAGACAATAAAAGGTGCGCGGACGCTAGCGTTCGGGCGCGATCCCTATTTCCCGGGATGGACTGACACGGCACAGTTGAATCCCCGACATCCTGATGCACGCAAAGCAATGATCGATACACTATGTTCGGTCTCGACGCTTTGCGATGGAGTCCGGTGCGATATGGCAATGCTGGTGTTGAATGAAACATTTCTCAAAACTTGGGAGGAACAATCCAAGGCAATTGATGCGCAGCCGGTTGAGTCGGAGTTCTGGGCGGATGCGATTGCGGCGGTACATGCCGCAAAGCCGGAGTTCCTGTTCATTGCCGAAGCGTACTGGAACCTCGAATGGCCGCTTCAACAGCTCGGGTTCGACTTTACGCACGACAAGACTCTCTACGAACGGTTGCTGAAAGAAGGGGCAAGCTCCGTACGCGATCATCTGGGCGCCGAGATCGCGTACCAGAAGAGGTCTGTACGTTTCGTAGAGAATCATGACGAGCCGAGAATCGCTCAGGTGTTGCCAAGCGAATCATGGCAGTACGCGGCAGCCGCTGTTGCAGCCACAGTGCCCTGC
>CAYJNF010000295.1:0-5260 GCA_964370915.1 uncultured Chitinophagales bacterium | reverse complement strand
GTATCAGAACAGACGTCTCTATCAACCCTATCGCATCGACGAGTGGGACCGCGATCCGTACACGCTGGTCAAAGGGCAAGCAACCGGCGAACGCATTTTCAGTATTGCGAGCATTATGCCCGGAAATGAATATCGCACGCTCGATCTGAGCAATGCGACGCGCTATCCGAATAAGTCACTCGTGAAGAATGTTGAGGGAGTGGATCAGGTTCGTCTCTACTGGCGAACCGGCAAAGATCATGACGGGGTTGCCACATTGAACAGGTTTGGCGGACTGAATTCCGATTATCTCGACGTTCTGTTTCGTCTGGACATGACATCAACAGACTTTCGTTCAGCGACTGCGGGGGGAAGGGACATGTATCTTGTCGGTCCGTTCAACTTCTGGAATCCGGGCGAGGAGGACAGACTTGTGCGGGATGACGCGGAACGTGCGTACGTTGTGAAGAAGTTGTTACGCCGCGGGATTTATGATTATCAGTACGTGACCGGTGTTTGGGATTCGCGCATGGAGCAGGTCGTCAATCAGGATTGGTTGGTGCTGGAAGGAAACGATTGGCGTACCACAAATACATACACAGTATTTGTATATTATAACGATCCCAGGTTCGGTGGGTTCGACCGCATTGCCGGCTACGGGCGCGCCCAGAGCGGACAAACGACGCCGGGGTCGAACTGACGTATTTTACCTGACTGATGAATACTATGAATATCTTGAATATCGGTGTGGTGGGCGTAGGGCATCTCGGTGCGCTCCATGCGAAAATGCTTGCCGAGACAGAATGCGTCCGGCTCGCCGGCGTGTTTGACTCGGACGCAGACAAGGCAAGAACCATTGCGCATGAATTCGGGACGACCGCCTTTGACACGTACGATAATTTTCTGGCGGCGGTCGATGCGCTCACCATCGCAACGACAACCTCGACACATTTTGACGTGGCAAAAAAGGCTTTGCTCAAGGGCAAGCATGTTTTCATCGAGAAACCCATCACGCAAACCGTGGCGGAGGCTGATGAACTTATCCGCCTGGCAAAAGAACGGAAACTGCACATTCAGGTCGGACATATTGAACGATTTAACGCGGCAGTGTTGGCGCTGGAAAAATACAACATCGATCCGCTGTTTGTTGAGTCGCATCGACTGGCGCAGTTCAACCCGCGCGGCACCGATGTCGCCGTCGTGCTCGATCTCATGATTCACGACATTGATATCATTCTCAGCTTCGTGAAGTCTCCGGTTGCCCGAATTGATGCGAACGGCATTGCCGTAGTTTCCGACAGCGTGGATATTGCGAACGCACGCATCCAGTTTGAAAACGGCTGCGTCGCGAACGTGACGGCAAGCCGCATCTCGCAACGAAAGATGCGAAAGATGCGATTGTTCCAAAAGAATGCATATTTGTCGATTGATTTCTCAGAGAAGCATTGTGAGGTGTTTCGTCTGGTGGGCGATGACGAGCCGACGGCCAAGGGAGCAATGATGCTGGGGCAGATTGAATCTGCCAAGCACAAACGCAACATTGTGTATGAGCTTCCCAAAGTGGAAGAAGTAAATGCGCTTAAGTACGAGCTGGATCTCTTCGTCAAGGCAATTCAAACTGGAGCACCACCGCCGGTGAGCGGCGAAGATGGGCGGCGAGCGCTTGAAGTTGCGCATATTATTATGGAGAGGATAAGTCAACAGACGATTACGATGTAAGTGGATTGCAAGCGACAGTCAACCACAGAGACGTTCGGCGAGCTCTGTGGTTTGTTTTTACAGGTTAGTCACGAAATCCAATGGCAGAGAGTAAACAGAACATACAGCTTCACCATCCGCTGCTCCGCACCATCGGCGCGCTGGCCGATGAGTACGGCATGGAGGCGTATGTCGTCGGAGGGTATGTGCGTGACCAGTTGCTTGCACTGGGCGACAAGGATATTGACATCCTCGTGATTGGCGATGGTGTGGAGTTTGCGCGAGCAGTTGCGAAGAGACTCGGCGTTGATACTGTTGTGGCGTTTGAGCGGTTCGGGACGGCAATGATTCCTGTTGATGGAGGGAAGATCGAATTCGTTGGGGCGCGAAAGGAAGTGTACGACCCTGAATCGCGAAAGCCCGCCATCACTGTCGGCACACTGCACGACGATTTGCTCCGACGCGATTTCACAGTGAACGCACTGGCTGTGAGTCTCAACCGCGCAACGTTCGGAACAATGTATGACGAGTTCAACGGATTGGGAGACTTACGGGATGGAATTCTCCGCACGCCGCTCGATCCGACAAAAACATTCGAGGACGATCCGCTCAGGATTATGCGGGCAATCCGGTTCGCAACGCAGCTCGGATTCACAATCGAACAGAACGCGTTTGCAGCGATCACGTCGATGAAAGATCGGCTGAAGATCGTGTCGCAGGAACGAATCACTGAGGAGTTCCTGAAGATTCTCACATCAAGCAAACCCTCAGTCGGGCTCCGGCTTCTGTACGACACGGAAGTGATGCACCTTGTGTTTCCTGAAGTTGCCGCGATGGCGGGAGTCGATCAGAGGAAAGATCATCATCACAAAGATGTCTTCCTTCATACATGCAACGTCGTGGACAACATCTCTCAGACGACAGACAATGTGTGGCTTCGCTTCACGGCATTGGTGCATGATATTGCCAAGCCGCGAACAAAGGCATTCAAAGAAGGAATCGGCTGGACGTTTCACGGGCACGAGGAAGTCGGCGCCCGCATGATGAAGGGTATCTTTCGCAGGTTGAAACTCCCGCTCGATCCGCTGCCGTATGTTGAAAAGCTTGTGCGGCTGCATCTGCGGCCGATGGTCCTCGTCGATGATGGCGTGACCGACTCCGCCGTCCGGCGTCTGGTGTTTGAAACCGGCAATGATATTGACGATCTGATGAAACTTTGCAGAGCCGATATCACGTCTAAGAATCCGAAGCTGGTGGAGAAGTATCTCAGCAACTACGACATCGTTCTCCAGAAGATCATCGAGGTGGAGGAAAAAGACCGTCTGCGCAACTGGCAACCGCCAGTGAAAGGTGACGAAATCATGGCGGTCTGCGGGCTGCAACCCGGCAAACACGTCGGCATACTCAAGACGGCAATTGAAGAAGCGATTCTGGATGGCAAGATTCCGAACGAACACGATGCCGCGCTCGCGTATCTTCTGAGTGTCAAGGACGAACTGCTGAAAAGCATATGAAAGCACATTTTTAACCTTTGGGGAGTTGAAACATTTCTGCGCCAGGCCTCGTTTACAAAGGTGTTGGTGCTGAAGCCTTCAAACCCCCTACACCCAAGAAATATCCAACAAGAGGAGAAAATATGAGATTCAGATCGATTCCAAGTGTCCTTATCGCCGTTGCGTTGCTGACGACTGCGGTAGCCTCAGCACAGACGAAGACACTGACATTGGATCAGGCGCGCCAGTTCGCGCTTGAAAGAAACCTAAGCGTGGCTCAGGCGCAAAACAATGTTGAGTCGGCGCAGGCCGGTGTGTTGGCTGCGACGGGAAACTATTTCCCGACTCTGTCGGCATCGGGTGGTTGGAGCAGGTCGCAGAACGACCGTCCCGGCACCGACCCATTTTTCTTTAATGGAATTCTTATACCGGGATCCTCAGGAAGAACAGTGAACAATAACTTCTCCGCGGGGGTTGATCTGAACTACACCATTTTCAATGGCTTCGCACGGGAAGGAAACTATACAAGTGCTTCGGCGGCAGCGGTTTCCTCCGAGAACACGGCGATACGAACGCGCCAGTCTATCGTGTTTCAGGTTGAAAGCGCGTACCTGAACGTGTTGCGCAACGAGCAACTCGTGAAGGTGAGTGAGGAAAATCTTAAGCGCGATCAACGGCAGCTGGAACGCATCACGGAATCGAACCGGGTCGGAGCGCTCTCGCGTGCCGACGTCTATCGCCAGCAATCTCAGGTTGCCTCCGATGAACTGAATCTTATCAATGCGCAGAACAACTTCGACAAAGCAAAAGCCGATCTACTTGCCCTTATAGGTCTCGATGTCAATGAAGACTATCAGATTTCCGACCCTTCGATCACCACCGAGATTGCGCAATCGGATCTTGAGGCCGCCGCTGCGCAGGCGCAGACCTTTACGCAGTTGGCAAACAAAGCCGTGACAAGCCGCCCCGACTATGTCGGTGCCCAAGAGGCCGTCCGCTCTGCCGAAGCCAGTGTGACATCTGCTCGCGCAGGATACTTTCCTTCTGTTAGTGCGTATGCCGGATACGGCGTCTCAAGTTCACAACTCTCAAAGATTTCTGATAACAGGAATATCAACTGGGGCCTGAATCTTCGCTGGACGTTGTTTGATGGATTCGGAACCAACAATTCAATCCAATCAGCACAGGTCCGTCAGAAGAACGCTGAATTGTCATTGCAACAGACGGAGCGCAACATCAACGTGGAAGTGAAAAAGGCCTTGCTCGATCTTGAAGCTGCACGCAAAGCATACGACGTCAGTTTGAAAGGATTGACTTCAGCGACGGAAGATCGGAAGATTGCCGAGGAACGCTATAACCTCGGTGCCGGAACGTTGCTTGACCTTCTCACGGCAAACGCAGGATTGGTGAATGCCCAGGCAAACAAAGTGAATGCTGTGTACAATTATGTTACTGCCAAACGCAATGTCGAATATTCGGTTGGCGAACGAACGTACTAGTTTTCAACCCTGAGCGAAGCGAAGGGTCTCTCGACGAATAGATGGAGAGATTCTTCGTCGCCTCGCTCCTCAGAATTTAACATGGAGGAATAATGGCAACGAACGGAAAAAAATCTAAGAAGAAGATTATCATCTTCTCAACCATTGGTGTGCTGGCAGTTGCGGCAGGGGTGGTTCTCTTTCTCGGCAGTAAAAAGGAGCCCGTTATCTCCGTGCAGGTGGAGAAGGTCAAGCGGCATACCATAACGCAGGTAGTGACTGCGACCGGAAAAATCCAGCCGGAAATCCTGGTGAAGATTTCGCCTGAAGTCAGCGGCGAGATCGTGGCATTGCCTGTGAAAGAGGGACAGCGCGTGAAGAAGGGCGAGTTGCTCATGAAGATAAAGCCCGATGTGTACATTGCCCAACGCGAGCAAGCGGCTGCTGCCTTGCTGTCCGTTCAGGCCCGCTTGACGAGTGCGGAACCGGAGTTCAAACGCATTTCCGATCTCCACAGCAAAGGGTTGGTCTCACAATCCGAATTCGATCAGGCAAAAGCGAACTACGAATCTGCAAAAGCAAACTACGCGCAATCGCGTGCCTCCCTTGATC
>CAYJNF010000294.1:0-5262 GCA_964370915.1 uncultured Chitinophagales bacterium | reverse complement strand
CGGCAAATCGAATTTTCGTTGTTGGGTTAAATGGATTATGATAATTCTGCATGAGCTGTGCTGTTTGAGGAAACTGGCTTGACGCAATGACTTGTGAGGCACCGGGATTCCCTAGTGTGCCATCCAAATTCACTCGTTGCCCGTACACACCATTTCCATCAACCCGACTGTCAGACCAGACAAGAAGTGACGTACCATTTGAAGTGAGCGATCCTGTGAGTCTCCCCTTCCCACTCACAAGAGAAGAGACATCCTTGATCGTTCCGCCCCATTGCATGTTCCCATTGCGGTCTGTGCGAAATCCCTTTACCACGTGCGTTGTTCCTGTTGAAAGCTGAAGATAATAGACGACGGCGGAAGAATCTTTTCCGAAAGCTCGAACAAACGACGGCTGCGTCGTGCGTGCGAGAGGTTTGAACGCAACACCTGAGTCAGCCCACAGGCGTGCACCGCTCGCAGAGAACTTCTGCCCGTAGACACCTTGGTCCTGCTGGAATGCTGCGTCAGTCTCGTACCAGAACATGTATGTCTCGCCCGTCAATGGCGTGAATGCGACCCAGGCATCATTGTGCAGACGACCGACTTGTGTCGATCCGGCGGAACCATTTGCCGGAAACAACTTTGTCCCATTCGCGGCTATTCGCTGCACGTGTGAGAATGAACTCCCCGTACTGTTCCTGTCGTCATGCCAGACACAGAATGCGCCGTTGCTTCCATCCGGAATCATCTTCGGCACAAAGAACCCGGCGACGCGACCAAGTCCGTACACGGTATCCGGATTTGCATTCCAGACTGATGTTCCTGTCGTAGAAATTTGTCGCGCGTAAATTCTGTAGTTCGACGGGCTGATGAACGTTCCTGTATAGCCCGAGTGTGAAAGAATAACGCGTCCACTGTCCGAGCGAACGATGTTGGCATAGTCCAAATTTTCACTTCCTGTCCCCGACCAGAGAATCGGGTCTGTGCCCCACTGCTTGACGCCAGCAGCATTGAGTCTCTGCATCGCGATCTTGCGCGGCGTTGAGCTGTAGATCCATGCGAAAACAAAACTACCGTCTGATGTTGCCACCACTTTCGGGTTCGGCTGAAATGTCGATGGCGATGTCGAAAGCGCAACGCCATTCGCTCCCCAACGGAAATCGCCGTTCGGTGAAATTCTGTAGGCGAACGGTTCGATGGAGCCACCGTTGCGAATGTCTGTAAAGACCACCACGGCGTTGTTGCTGTCGTCAACCGCCAGATCGTAATCAACGAGGGATGTGTTTTGTGGATTTGCGCTGATGAGCAAACCTTGCGGCGCCCATTGCTTCACACCCAGAGCGTCCAGCCGTTGCATGAACACTTTATACCCACCACCTCGTGTATCAAACCATGAAACGTAGCAGCCTCCATCGGACGTTGCGACAATCTTCGGAAGCTCTTGACTGCCGCTGGTATCGGCAATGGCCAGGTTGATGCTCGGATCTGGGGACCACTGCGCGAGAGCAGAGGACGTCACAAAAAGGAACACAACAAGAAGCACACGTGTAGAATTTTGCATTGCAGAACCTCCTGCGTTTGTGGTTGATGGTCGCGCGACCGTGCGGATGTGTGACGTGATATTACGAAAGCAAGAATGCCAGGACGACGCTGCCGAACTCTTCAGGCTTGTCGGCGTGAACCCAGTGACCTGTCCTTTGGACGGTAACGATTTTGGCACGAGGAAACAACTTCAGGATTCGGGGCTCATCGGGCTGAACGATGTACGTCGACCGTCCGCCCTTCACAAACAGAGTCGGCTTCTCAAACGTGCCGTTCACGGAAATGTCGTCTGCAATCTCCGGGTAGTGTTTCTTGATGATAGAGAGATTGACTTTCCATTTCAACTCACCTGATTCTGTGCGCATCAGGTTTTTCAGAATGAACTGTCGCAGAGTATAATCGGGGATGCGTTTGGCGATTTCAGCATCAGCCTGTTGGCGCGTGGCCAGGTCTTTCAATCGCAACGAACACATCGCATCGAGAATCTCGTCGTGCGCATTCGGATATCGACGCGGGGCGGCATCAACAACAATCAGCTTGTCTACCAACTCCTGATACGTGAGCGCAAACTGCATTGCCGTCTTCCCTCCCATCGAATGCCCGAGCACATGCGCCGACAAGAGGCGATGCTGTTTCATGAAGTCGTGAACATCCTGCGCCATCACCTCATAGTTGAACGCATCACTGTGCGGCGACTTGCCATGATTGCGCTGATCAACGGCGTAGACCTTGAAGCCCGCTTCCGCGTACTTCTTGCATTGCGTCTGCCAATTATCAAGCATGCCGAGAAGGCCGTGAACAACAATCAGCGGATGTCCGGCGTGTCCGTAAGATTTGTAATTGAGATGAAGCATGGGTGGTTCAGGGTTCGCGGTTCACGCTGGGAATTGAATGCTCTTTGATGATCGTCTTGCCATCGACTAGCGTGACGAAGTTGAAGCATGGCGGATGATGGGTATCCAGTTGCAGCTTCCTGTCGGTTGGCCATGCATGAAATTGCCCGATGGTACTTGCAACGCTAGAATAGAGAATACCGTCGCGCAAAAGCTGCATGCCCCGATGTACATGACCGAAGAACACACCCCGGACTCTCCCGCGAACAGGCGCGAGCGTCTCGTGAAGCTGCTCTCCGTTCACAAGCAGCATCGATTCGTCAAACCACATTGAATCAAGCCGGAACGGCGGGAAGTGAACGAAGACCACGAACTCCATCTGATCTTTTGCAATTTCACTTCTTAGAAAGTCAAATTGGTGGGAGGCAAGGAGGCCATGCGGGTCAATCTCGTCCGGTCCGCGGGCATCAAGCGTGATGAACTTGTAGCCTCTCTGCTGGAAGGAATACGAAAGTACATTGGCATCGTCCTTCGAGAAGGCGGGCTTCTCCATCTTTAGATACTGACGAATACTCTTCGAGGCGTCATGGTTTCCGGTAACGAAGTAGATTGGTGCCTTCAGTCGGGCAAACACCTGCGACGCGAGTTTGTAGGCATCATCATTCGGATCGAAAACGATATCGCCTGTATGGATGACAAAATCGGGCTGAGTTGGAAGTGCATTGATTGCATCGACAATGCGTCTGCCGTTTGTGTACGAGTTGCAGCCGTAGAGCTCGTACTCCTTTGTCGATCCGATATGTGTATCGCTGATATGAAGGAAGTATAAGGGGGGTGAGGAGGACATTAGGATTCCAGATTCAGGATTCCAGATCAGGATCTACAGGGGCATCCGAAAACCCAGCGGAAGGAAAATAACCGCCATGACGCCAAGAAAAGATTTCGAAGTCGGCATGGAACAACGGAATTTCATCTCTACGACCTTGGCGTCTTGGCGGTGAAGATCTTTTCTCTGGGGTTTTCATCAGTGCCTCTGAGTCTTATACTCAGTACATGCTTCCTTCTAGCTGCACAGGCAGGGGAACATGAGCTTCCTAAAGTGACGCACTATGGGCTGAACGTGAAGTTTCTCCTCACGGAACATCGCGTTCACGTGGATGCTGCTCTCACAATCCAAAACGTCACGCAGTCTTCCCCTCAAGAAATACCTTTCCTGTTATATCGCTTGCTTTCTGTTCAACGTATCACTGACGCGCTTGGTAACCCCCTGAAGTTCGAACAGAGCATTGTACAGCTTTCCGATGAATCATCTCTGCAGGCCCGGTTTATCGTGGTGAATCTGCCCAAAGCGTTACCACCAAACGATAGCTTGAAAATCATAATCACGTATGAAGGATTTATCTTCGGCTACCCTGAAGTGATGGCCTACGTAAGGGATAGAATCGATGAAACATATTCTCTATTCCGTCCCGATGCGTTTGCTTACCCGATGCTGGCGCGAGCGTCTCATAGCAGCTCCCTTGCCGCTTATGATACAAAGTTCACTTATGAAATCGCAGCCACGGTTCCGAAAGGCTACACAGCGGTGTGCGGCGGAGATTTGAGCAATTCCTCCCGCCTGGGTCCCGACAGCGCAACGTTTGTTTTTCACAGCAAGGTTCCCACGTGGCGGATAGACCTGGCAGCTGCGAAGTTCACAAAGCTTGCCGACTCCCCGAACAAACTTTTTGTCTATCATCTGCCCGATGATAGTTCAGGCGCCAAACGTGTGTTGGAGGCGTCGAAAAAGGTGCTCAACTTCTATGGAGTAATGTTCGGCCGGCCAAAGCACTACCAGGGATACACCGTCATCGAAATTCCGGACGGCTGGGGGTCACAGGCCGGGGATTTCTATTTTCTGCAGACGGCGGCGGCGTTCAAGGACAGTTCGCGAATTGGGGAGGTCTATCATGAGATCGGGCATTCATGGAACGCCACGCCATCCCCATCCGTAAAACGTTGTCGCTATTTTGATGAAGCGTTCGCGTCGTTCTTTGAATCCCTGGCAATTCGTTCATTCGAGGGAGAGCAACGGTTTGAGGCAGACATGGAAAAGAGTCGCACTCTTTTTGTGCAGTGGGCAAATTACGATCGGAAAGTGTTCGACACTCCAATCGCCGAGTACGGAAACAAGGAGCTTGGCCGGCATTCCTACACAAAGGGATCCTGGTCGCTGTATGTACTCAATCAAATTGTTGGCGACGAGATGTTCGCCCGTATCGTACGCACGATGCTTGCTGAATTCGAAAACAAGACAATTGACTTCACCGGGTTCCAAAAGCTGTGCGAACGGATTTCAAAGAGGAATCTGAAGAAGTATTTCGATGAGTGGATCTACGGAATAGAATCCTCGAAGCTCTTGGTTGGCGGTGTTGCCATAACAGAGATTGTGAAGAGATACTAGAATGACCTGTGCGGGTCTTGGTAACTTCGCCTAACACCGCGAAGCCGACATCTTTCTCCCTCTCCTGGCCAGCATCCTGCGCTTGCCGGTGAATACTTATAGCCCTTCACGAACCACTGCGGCTACACCATGACTCCTGCCCAAGGGTGGAAAAAAGCCACAAGTTCCTCAATTACAGTCAGAATGAAATCCAGCGCCATGTAACGCACTCTCTCGCAGATTTCAAAAAAAGGTTTGTCGAAATGAGTATTCAAGGCAAGAAAGTAGCATTGAGAAGATTTGCAGACTTGGTTGTCGTGGAGCGGCGGGAGAGGAAGGTGAAATGTTACCCGAAGAGGTTGTGGTCGTTCGGATCAATCGGCAGTTTCGAAACAATTGAAAAACCAAAACTGGTAGTATTGGTAGCCTTAACGGGAATCGAACCCGTATTTAAGCCTTGAGAGGGCTCCGTCCTAACCGTTAGAC
>CAYJNF010000293.1:2670-5270 GCA_964370915.1 uncultured Chitinophagales bacterium | reverse complement strand
GCAAGCCGAGATTGACCGAGTTTTGCAGAAAGATACGTGCAAAACTTTTCGCGACAATCACCAACTCGTGTCCCTTGAGTGTAGAGACCGCTTGCTCGCGCGATGAGCCGCAGCCAAAGTTCTTTCCGGCGACGATCACGCTGCCGGGTGGAACCTGCTTCGACTTCAACTTTGCATTAAACTCGGTCATATCCGAGAATGCAAACTGCGGCGTTTCCGTCGGCAAGACGGTGGCCATATAGCGACCGGGATAAATGACGTCGGTGGAAATATCGTCGGCAAGCTTGATAACGACTGTTGACATGTGATTTCTCCTATTAAATCCTGAGCGAACGAAGTGAGCGAAGGATCTAAATCCTGTCCGACTACGATTCGCTCGAAAGCGAAATAGACATTATTTGAAAAGAGTTTCACAACATTGTTTCCGCGCTCAAGCATTTCTCGCCGCATCATGAGATACATGCCCTTCGCGAAGAACGCTCAGGGCTAATTGCGCGGATCCGTAATCACGCCCGTGATCGCCGATGCCGCAGCGACGGCAGGCGAACAGAGATACACTTCGCCCGTCGGGTTGCCCATGCGTCCCTTGAAATTCCGGTTCGTGGTCGAGAGCGCGACTTCGTTGTCGCCGAGCGCGCCTTCGTGCACGCCAAGACACGGACCGCAGCCGGGGTTCATTACCACGGCACCGGCGTTCATGAAATCGCCAATGAATCCCTTCGCCAGCGCCTGCCGGTAAATTTTTCCCGACGCCGGAAACACCAGCATGCGAACATGCTTTGCAACTTTCTTTCCTCGGAGAATTTTTGCTGCCATTTCCAAATCGTCAAGACGGCCGTTCGTGCACGACCCGATGACGACCTGATTCACTTTCACGTGATTGATCTTCTCGATGGACTTGACATTATCGACGGTATGTGGACATGCGATTTGCGGTTGGAGATCTGTCACATCGATTGTGAGTATCTTCTCATACCGTGCGTCGGCATCCGGCAGCACAAGCTCGATCTCGTCCACAACGCCCGCTTCATGGCGGAGATAGCGGATCGTCTCATCGTCACCGGGAACGATGCCGGATGTTGCGCCGGCTTCAACAGACATGTTGCAGAGCGTCAGCCGTCCCGATGTTGGCATGTTCCAGATCGTCTCGCCGCCGAACTCGATCACCCTGTAGTTTGCGCCTTCAGCTCCCAGTTTGCCGATGAGATGCAGAATCAAATCCTTCGGCCCGACAAACTCCGGGAACCTGCCGTTGACATTCACGCGAATCGTCGCAGGCACTTCAACATTCAGCACCGACCCCAGCGCCCACACGCTCGCCATTTCCGTCGCGCCGATGCCGAACGAGAACGCGCCCAACGCGCCATGACTTGTCGTATGCGAATCTGTCCCAACGACTACGTAGCCGGGTCTCACGTAGCCGTTCTCGGGCAACACCTGATGGCAAATGCCTCCCATGTCGCCGCGGATGTCGTGGAACTTGTGAATCATATGCGACGCGACGAACTCGCGAATCTTCTTCTGGTTCGTCGCCGTCTTCGGTGACTCGGCCGGTACCCGGTGATCGAAAATGATGGCGACCTTCTCATGATCCCACACCTTCGGCTGCTTCTCCGTCCCTTTGTAGATTTCAAGGAACTGGTTCATGACGAGCGCGGCGTTTTCGTGCGACATCGCCAGATCAACCCGGGGCTCGACAACATCACCCACCTTTACCGATGTGCGGCCGGTTGCCCGGGCAAGTATTTTTTCGACTACGGTCATGGACATGTTTGCACCTCCTGTATTAGTATCATTATGTCATCTGCAATTTTCATCGTCATCAGGTTATGAGAATTAAATATCAGCAAGCGAGCGACTGCAACTCGCGATCAGATCACACCACGTTGCCTCAATCCGGCAATCGCATTCTTGTCATATCCGATCTTTGTCAGTACTTCTTCCGTATGCTGACCCAGCGTTGGCGGCGGATTCTCGACGCGTCCCGGCGTCTTTTCAAATTTCGCCGTCAGGTTGAAGAGCCGCAGCGCGCCAATTCCTTCGGCGTCGATCGTTGCGAGCGTTTCGCGATGCTTGATTTGTTCCTGCTCCAGCGCGTCCTGCATGGTCAGGATTTCGCCTGAAGGAACGCCGCGTTCATTTAGCACATCAACCCAATACTTCGTCGGCTTCTCCTTGAGCTTCACTTCGAGCAGCGGCGTCAGCGCCTTGCGATTCTTTTTCCGGATATCACGTTTCTGGAACCTCTCGTCGGTCTTCAACTCGGGAACCCCGAGCACGTCGGCGACAGCTTCCCACTGCTCCTGCTTGTTGGCTGCGATGTTGATGAAGCCGTCCCGTGTAGCAAACACACCGGATGGCGCAGCCGTGAAGTTGTCGTTCCCCATCAACACCGGCGCTTGCTTGCCGATGAGCCAGTTTGCGGCGACCCATCCCATCAGCGGCATGATCGAATCGAGCAGCGCAACATCAATGAACTGCCCTTCGCCCGTACGCTCACGATAAAAGAGCGCGGCCATGATCGCGAATGCGGCATTCAGTCCCCCAACCGTGTCGCACACCGGGAAACCTGCGCGCAGCGGGTTCAACCGCTCATCGCC
>CAYJNF010000293.1:0-2570 GCA_964370915.1 uncultured Chitinophagales bacterium | reverse complement strand
TTCGGATTTTCGATCTTGATGACCTCCGAGCCGAGCAACGCTAGATGAAGCGTGGCGAAGGGGCCCGAAAGAACGTTTGTGAGATCGAGAACTGTGATACCTGAGAGAAGATGCGTATTGCTGTTCATTCGCTTCCTGTATTGATGTGATAGCTCAGCAGTTCCCATAGTTCGTTCTGGAAGCCAAATCCCCATTGCTTGCGATATTGCTTTACGATTCCGACGCGTGGAACGAGCCACGTGTCGAAGTGGCCATAATCATTAAACGTGCTCCAATTCTGTTCTACGAGAAACGCGTTTGTGAACTGACCTGCCGGCGTTGACACGAATCCGTTGATTCTCACCGTGCTCGAGTCGTACATCAAGTCGCCTCTCCAGCCTTTTCCGACCTGGAGCGGAAGGATGTACTTCGAGTTCGTTGAAGGTGAAAATGGAAAATCATACACGCGTACAGTATCTCCCGTAACTCTCACATACGTCGTGTCTGTTCGCATCCGTGAGGCTCGCTGCCATGCACTCATCCGTCTATTCTCGATCGTTACCTCACCCAATATCGTGACAACAACCGTATCGCGCCTGCTCACCAGGCTGTCGTACCGAGTATATGTCCACCGTGAACCACGAGTGTTGGGAAAGTCGCTCACGCCAACCGCCATCGTGTCGCCAGCTACTGCATACTGAATGCTGCCGGTGAAGTTCTGAAACGTAATCACCATGCTTGCTGGCGTTCCTCCGACGGTTATAACCTGATACATTCCGGGTAACTTGAATGTATCCGAACGGACAACTGCATTGCTCTGATCGAACAACGTAAAGATCGCCTGCCCCTGCGAAACGTTCGATGCTGCCGCGGCGATGAAAAGTCTGTTCGCAGTAAACGCGAGAGGAAAAGTCTGGGTCAGGCTCAATCGTTGCGCACTTATGCTGTAGCTGAACGCGTTTGCAGCAATGGCGTATGATGGAGTGTTGAAACGTGTCGTATCCACGACAACTTCATTCCGCTCGCAAGCGGTGAAAGAGGCCATCATGAGTGCAACGATCAGAACGTATCTCGATGTTCGCTTTTCCATATCTCACCTCAGAATGGAAATTCCTGAAGCACTTCCCGACGCTGTTCCTGATGCTTGGTCGGTTGCGGTTTTGCAGCCAAATGAATTTCATTCGCGGTAACGAAGATTGCTTTCCGCGGCGTGACCGGGCAGGCATGTTCGCATGCGCCGCAGCCAACGCAGTACTCATTGTGGACTTCCGGCAGAAAACGATTTTCGTACGGCACCATCTTCACCGCTTTGGTCGGACAGTGCTCTGAGCAGGCGGCGCAATCTTTCTTCTTCGTGATGACGATGCAGTCATCCTTCACAAATGTTGTCTTGCCGATCTGAATCGATTTCTTCGTCGATGAATCAACAGGAAGAATGGCTCCCGTCGGACAGACATCCGAGCAGAGTGTGCAATCGTAATTGCAGTAGTCGATGTCGTAGTTCATGCGGGGCTGCAAGAGTCCCGTGACGCCGTACTCGAACAACGCCGGCGAGAGAACGTGTGTCGGGCAGGCGCTCACGCAGAGATGACATGCCGTGCATCTGCTCGTGAAGTGATCGCGATTGATCGAACCGGGCGGCGTGACCGGCTCATGCTGCTGCGTCGTCGCCTGCAGCGTTGAACCAACGATTGCAGAAACACCGACCGTGCCTGCAATCGATCCAACAACATTCCTGAAGAATATTCTTCGGCTGCCGGAGTGTTTCGGCGGTGCGGAGCGCTTCATGCGTGCTTGACGAGCGCGACGATGTTTCTCGTTCGGCACAGCGTCTTTCGTTGCAGCGTGAAATGGCGTCCTGTACTCAATGCCAACGCTCGGACACACATGCATGCAGTTGAAGCAACTTACGCAAGCTTCGAACTCAATCTTCTGATCGTCTGTATGAATGCACTGCGCCTTGCACACCTTCTCGCAGAGCGCGCAGCCTGAGCAATTCGGTTTGTTGATCGCCATCTTGAACAACGATACACGGGAGAGAACACTCAGTAGCGCGCCCGCAGGACAAAGAAGATTGCAGAACAGTCTGCCGTACTGCCACGAGAGATACACGATCACGAGGAAAAGTGCTGCCGAGACAACGAACGACGTCCAGGCGATCGCAGGAAACGCAAATGGGGCAACAGCGTAGGGATTGAAGCGACTCACAACCCAGGCCGCCGCGTTCTGCAGCGCAACGACCGCCGGCCTGACACCATCATTCATCACTCTCCCAAAGGTGCTGAACGGCTCAAACAAATCCAGCAGGGTCACGCTCCCGACGAGCAGCGCGGCGAACGCGATTGCCGTCAGTGTGTAGTGGGCGAGATAGATTGGCCGCGAGAAACGAAACCGACGGCGTCCGCGAAATTGTTCTGCAACATGGATGACGATGTCCTGCAAGGTTCCGAGCGGGCAGAGCGTCGAGCAGTACACTCGACCAAACAGAAGCGTGAGAAGAATGACGGCGGCGAACCCAAGCGCAAGAATGCTTACACCTTCGGTCACTCGAAGCAACGACGGGATGAATTGCAGCGGGAGGAATGCGCGTT
>CAYJNF010000292.1:0-5305 GCA_964370915.1 uncultured Chitinophagales bacterium | reverse complement strand
ATAGTCGGGAACACGATGTATTTAGGTGGATACGGATTCAGCGGCGTTGGTGGAGTCTCGCGGTTGGGTGTTGCGTCAATCGATATCCCAGCTGCTGCCGCGACAAGTTGGAATCCTTCGCCCGATGCGGCAGGAGTGTATGCGCTGCTTCCTGATCCTGACCGGCAAACAGTGTATATCGGCGGCGGGTTCGGCACCATGAGCGAAGATGCCGCATCCAACCTTGCTTGCTACGGCGACCCGACATTGAGTGTGCCTTCCACCATCACGTCGATGCGCAGCGGCTGGAACCTTGTTTCCGTTCCTCGCGTACCAAGTGACTTTGCCCGTACTGCACTCTTTCCGACGGCGGTGGATTTCTACAGCTATCTCAGCGGCTCCTACACAACACCAACCACACTGCAGAATGGCGAAGGGTACTGGGGCCTGTACAGCGCAGCAACCGACAACACGATTAGCGGCTCGTCGCTCGGCAGTACCTCGTTAGTGGTTCCGACAGGTGGTCGCTGGGTCATCATCGGCTCCTTGACGTCATCGATTGCCGCAAGTGCGATTACTACATCGCCTGCCGGCCAGATTGTGGGTGGTCCGTATGCCTACGATGGTACGTCGTACGTGTTGGCAACAACACTTGAGCCGGGGAAAGCGTATTGGATGCTCATCAATAACCCGTGCACGATTCTGTTGCACTGAGGAAATAACGAATGTCATTGGCAACTTCTCGTATGAGAGAAAACAACACATATCGGAGGCACTCTAGTATGAACAATTGTATCAAGGGTTCTTTGGTAGCAAACCACTTTCCAAACTATTGGTATTGGATATTGGCAATTGCTATTGTAACAGTCCAATCAACATCATTTGCTCAACCCCTCGATCAAGGTTTCCCCGTGACTAATGGAGGAATCGAGGCAATGGATCGGGATGGCAATACACTGTACGTAGGTGGACGATTTAATTATGTAGGACCAAATACCGGAAGAGGCGTTTTGTTAAATCTCGATGATGGTACCTTTGATTCTAATTTCCCTAAGGTTAACGGAAACGTTTACGCGTGTGTTAGCGATAAGAGCGGAGGCTGGTACATTGGTGGTTCATTTACCAAAGTCGGAAACTCGTATCGTAGTAGTGTCGCCCATATTATCGCTGATGGAACAGTAACAAATTGGAATCCGGGAACCAATAGTATTGTCAGAACAATTGCCTTAGAAGGTTCTACTGTTTATTTGGGCGGTAGCTTTACTCAAGTTGGTGGCGTCCCAAGGGATTATGCCGCAGCAGTTGATGCAAGCACAGGGGCAACGACTAATTGGAACCCGCAGCCTGATGGGTCTGTCTGGTCCATAGCAACAACAAATGATGTTGTTTATATCGGTGGATCATTTGAAACCATAAATCCTTCGCTGATACCGCGATCCAACTTAGCGGCAGTAAATGCATTTGATGGTGCAGTGACGAGTTGGAGTTGTGATGTAACAGCATATGATTTCAATTTGCCTTTTTCCGTTTACGGTCTAATGTTAGCCGATAATGATTCATCACTTTATGTTTGGGGAAATATTGCTTCAATCGGTGGCATAACAAGAAGAGGGATAGGGAGGGTTAATACATATCTTCCCAGTTCAATTCAATCATGGAATCCCAATGTTCTTGCAAGCGCTTCAGTCTCTGCTGCCGGGATAGTCTATGCTGTTGCGGTATCTGGTGATACTGTTTTCATAGGCGGCAAGTTCACCAGAATACGAACTACATCAACACAAAGAAATAGAATAGCCGCTGTAACTAGAACTGGCACCCCCACTGCATTGCCCTGGAATCCGACTATCTTTGCCGATTGGTACGATACTTCAGTTTCCAATCCACCCGAAGTGCTTAGTATTCAAGTATCAAATTCTCTCGTTTACGCGGGTGGTAAATTCAATTTGGCTGGAGAGCAACGAAGGAACAATCTGGCTTCAATAAATCGTACTGATGGACAAGTGACGAGTTGGGATGTTCATGTTGCAGATTATTCCACATTCAGCTCAGCAAATGATAACGGAGTTTATGTTCTCCAGCTAAGTAATGATAAGATTTTTGCTGGTGGAGAGTTTCCCTCTGTCAATGGCGTAACAAGAAAAGGTGTCGCTGCTGTCAATTTATTGAATAATACTATCGAGGATTGGAATCCTAACTTAAATACATCCTGGGGGTGGGATCCTATCGTCTCAGCAATTGCTCATTATGGTTCAAGTGTTTACATAGGTGGAGATATTGATAGTGTTGGTGGACAAGCTAGGAGAGCATTTGTTGTCGTCGACAAAATTACCGGATTACCCACGAGTTTTCTTGCATCCACAACCTTCAATACACTAGTTACCTTACTTAGAGTTCACGACAGTAAACTCTATATCAGTGCCAATTTTACTTCGGTAGGGGATTCTCTTCGTAGTAACCTTGCTTGTATTGACCTTATTACAGAACAAGTAACTTCCTGGAACCCTCAGTTAAGTGGCTCTTCAGGTTACGAGAGTATTTCTGCAATTGCATTTTCTGGTTCGACAGTGTATCTCGGCGGAAGTTTCGAGTACGTTCGTGGGTTGCCACGTTCAAGACTAGCAGCCGTTGACAATGCATTTGGTATTCCCACATCTTGGGACCCTAACAATGGCAATACTACGGGTTTGGCTGCCTATGGTTTAGAGATAGACAACTCCACAATATACTTGGCAGGGCAGTTTTCTAAAGTCGGTGCAGTATTCCGAAATAGTCTTGCGGCAATTGATGCAAATGGAACAATTCTTCCATGGGATCCAAATGTTAGTCATTCATTCAGTGATGCAAGAGTTTACGATATAGACGTTGCTGGCTCAACATTGTATGCGGCGGGTGATTTTACAACTATTAATGGTGTGCCAAGAAGAGCCATAGCAGCAATCGATTTAGGTACTGGATCGCCGACAAGTTGGTATCCGGATCCATTCGCTGGAGAAATGCGTTCGTTACTGGTTGACCAAATTGATAAGAATGTCTACTTGGGTGGTTCTTTCTATACCATTAATGACGATCCTGCGTATTGCTTGGGACGTTATGTGGATCCATCAATCTCCGGCTCATCCACCGCTTCGATGCGCAGCGGCTGGAACCTTGTTTCCGTTCCCCGCGTGCCAACGAGCTTCGCGCGTACAAACCTTTTTCCGACAGCGGTAGATTTCTACAGCTATCTCAGCGGCTCCTACACGACACCAACCACACTGCAGAATGGCGAAGGGTACTGGGCCCTGTACAGCGCAGCAACCGACAACACGATTAGCGGCTCGTCGCTCGGCAATACATCGTTGACTGTTCCGACAGGTGGTCGCTGGGTCATCATCGGTTCCTTGACGTCATCGATTGCCGCAAGTGCGATTACTACATCGCCTGCCGGGCAGATTGTCGGCGGACCGTACGCGTACGATGGGACGTCGTACGTGTTGGCAACAACGCTTGAGCCGGGGAAAGCGTATTGGGTGCTCATCAACAACCCGTGCACGATTCTGTTGAACTAAGGGCGAGGTGAATCGCAGGTTTCAATAGCAAATGGTATTTGCAGTTCGGATCACAATCAACAAGTGTTCGCCATTGCAGCGATGCGCATGATGACGTAAGAGACTTGTGCATCACGTAGCTTGCCGTCGATGAAGGGGCATCGCACAATGTTCGTTGTATACTGAGGAGTAACCGTAGCGACGACCCAGCGGGTTGCCCTCAACGCGTGACGGAGTACAAGCCCGGTCTCATTCGAGATCGGGCTTTCCCATTTCACATCCTTGCGTGCACTCTGGGCATCCTGTATATTGCAATGGTTTGGCACTCTCTATACCATGTATTAATTGAATCGACACTTCGCGATTTGTTTGTATCTTCACTCATCTGAAACCGATGAACAAGTATTTTCGCTGCCTGAGTTGGTTGCTAGTGTTGTCTGCAGGACAAGAGATTGTGTTCGCTTCTCAGGGGGAGGACATAAGCAGCTTTGCCCGAAAGCCATTGAAGCACATCACCAATAGAGACGGTCTGCCGCAAGGGACGATCCTATGTATGGCAACCGACAGTAGCGGAAGGTTTTGGGTGGGCACACAAGATGGAGCCGCGTATTACGATCAACGTAAGTGGACAGTCGTCAACATGCCCAGGCGGACAATCTCAAACTGGGTGCAGTCGATGTTCGTTGCGAGTGATGGGGCGATGTGGTTTGGTATGGGGAGGGGTCCGGTACATCGCTATGCTCTCGGAAGGTGGGAATCTTTTGATACGTTAGACGGATTGGCGGGAAGAACCGTGCGGCGTATCTGCGGAACGAAAGAGGAGAACGGGGAGAGAGCAGTTTGGTTTGCCACAGATCGCGGGTTGTCAAAATTTGCCGGAGGGAAATGGCGAACCTACACTAAACAGAATGGTTTAATCGGGGACATTGTCAACGACGTTTGCAACAGCACTGATGGGGCACTCTGGGTAGGCACCGACCAAGGTGTTTCCATGCTCTACCGTGACGAGTGGCTCACAGTTGATGTGCCCGATGGGATGAAAGGCAAAGGCATCTCGAAAATCTTTCAGAGCATTGATGGCGCGATGTGGTTTGGCGCTAAGAATGTGATTGCAAGATATGACAAAGGAGAGTGGAGTGTGTTTTCGGTGAAGCGGGGACCTATGAACAGTGTTGTGAACACCATTTATCAAAGAACGAATGGGGAGATATGGTTTGGTACGGAAAGCGGGTTGTGGAAATTCAACGACCTTCAGGAGGGTAACACTAGTACCGCTCCGCAGTTCGTGTACATGGGAATCGAGCGAACTGGGCGAACCGAGAAGGGCGGGATGATGTTTGTCCTTTCTATCCATGAGACCTACGATGGCAGCCTGTGGTTCGGCACGTTCTTGGGACTCTATCGGCATAATGAGGGCAATTGGCAATCTGTTGTAGAGAACATGGGAGCGGCGGAAGGTGGAACGTCTGCGATTTGTGAAACCTCAAATGGAGATTTTTGGTTTGGGACAGTGGGTAGCGGTCTCGTCCGCTATCATAACGGCAGGTGGTATCCTCGCTATCTCATTTCAGGCACCATTATTTATCTTTATGAATCGAAGGATCGGTCTCTTTGGGTAAGTCTGTACAACAATGGCGTGTTCAGATACAAAGACCAAACACTGACAAAGTATGACAAAGCAAATGGTCTTGCGAGCAACAGCGCCTGGTTTACCTATCAAACGAGAGATGGCTCTCTTTGGTTTGGAGGAGATGGCGGTGTGTCCAAATATGCACGCGGTAAGTGGGAAACCTTTACAG
>CAYJNF010000291.1:0-5321 GCA_964370915.1 uncultured Chitinophagales bacterium | reverse complement strand
ATTCATTGGGAACGGCAGCGATTCGGGAACGGGCAGTGGGGAATCATTTGAACCGTCGAACATCTCTGCGCTCGATCTTACCCGCTACACACCCGACCGCGTTGTCTTGTCGGTGAAGGCAATCTTCGGCAACGTCCGCCAAAGCCTTGCCCGCATTGAATCTGTCGAGATGCTGAGTGGCGTCTATCCTTCGTCGTATGAGTTGTTTGCCTTCCGTCCGATCGGACGCGTGAAGGTGCGCAACACATCCGATAAGCCGATCCAAGCAAAGGCAAGTTTCTTTGTCGAGAAATACATGGATGCACCGACTGAATCGCCATCGGTGTATTTGCTGCCGGGTGAAGAGAAGGAAATTCCATTTAATGCCGTGTTGAATGATCAAGTGCGCCAGGTGAACAAGCTCACCATACGCGAGGGAAACATCTACGTGAGCGCAACTCCCGCCGAAGATTATGATGATCGCTTTCAAACAAAAATTCTCATTCATGGTCGGAATGATTGGAATGGCGATGTGCATTCACTCCGACACTTCGTTACGCCCGACGATCCCGAAATCCTTCGTTACACGCGCGACATTCTTCTGCACTACAAGGACTCCCTCAGTGGCGTTGCACGGGAGTTGGAGCAATTGGAGAAGGCGAGACTTTTGTTCAATGCGTTTGCCGGCAAGCTCGTCTACGTCAGCGATCCGAAGCAGAGCAGCGACTATGTTCAGTATCCGTCGGAAACACTTACGCTGAAGAGCGGCGACTGCGACGACATGACCACCTGTTTCACGTCGCTGCTCAGCAGTGTCGGTATCTCGACGGCGTTTGTTGATGTTGTTCCGCCGGAAGCTCCAGAGAAGAGTCACATCTATATGCTGTTCGATTCCGGCCTTGATCCGAAGTACGGCAACAAGGTGAGCGAAAACCCGAAGCGCTACATGGTCCGGAAAAACGCAAACGGGCAGGAAACAGTCTGGCTGCCGATCGAAACGACCGTGATTACCAAAGGGTTCGATGCCGCATGGAGCACTGGAGCTCAGGAGTATTTTGAAGATGTTGAGCTCAATCTTGGCCTGGTGAAGGGCTGGGTGAGAATTGTTGATGTAAATTGACCGGAGGGCGGGTTGAGTTTTCCGACCTGCGAAAAGGAGGAATTATGAAAGGTGTTCGCTCGATTATTGCGATTGCGCTTCTGTTCATTCTTGCTGCCGTTGCTACCGGCGGTGAGCAGATGATACTGCAGAAGGTACAGGGTGATGTTACGGTACGGGCCGGCGTCACCGAGACGTGGAACAAGATCTCAGCGGGAGAATCGTTGAAGCCCGACGTGACGTTGAAAACCGGATCGCAGAGTTCTGCCGTGATTCTTCTCCCCACGTCCAACAAAAAGATCTCCCTTCCACCGGAAGTCATCGTCGACATGTCCGATATTAGGGAACTCACGCAAGAAGAGCTGATGCTGAAACTGACGATGGAGAAAGTGCGGTCATCTTCCTATCAATGGAAGAACAAAGAACTGAACATGCCGAACACGACGGCAATGCGCGGCGATCCGAAAGACAAAAAGGAATCTCTTGCCGAAACACATCCTGAAGTTGGCGTGCTGGAGATGAACGGAATCAGGCGGGTATTGTTCGATAACGGCTTCTACTCAACGAGCGCATTGAAAGCGATGGACGTCCTGCGTCGGTATCCTGCGCTGAAGAAATTCGAAAACCGGCTGCTTGTTGCCCAGGCTCTCGAGAAATCAAATCTCCGGAGCGAAGCATTGAATGAGTACGTCAGCCTCTCGATGTCCACCGACATAACGAAAGAGCAGAAGGAACTGGTGCAGGGAAAAATAGCGCAGCTTAAAAAGAAGTAGCAACCGCAGTACAGAAATTTGACGGCGGCTCCGCGGAGTCTTAACTAATCAACATCAGACCCACTCCACGGAGACCGCCGTTGTTGTTTTGATACGGATATTCTTGAAATGATGCAAACGCGCTTTCAGGCAGTGATCGCGCAAAAGGCACTGTCCGTTCAGAAGATCGGATGTATTGATGGATTTGTGTGATTCAATTTCTTCCAGCTGTAAAGAACAAAGGGTAGGACGCATCACGGCATCCTACCCTTTATCGGGGTCATTTCCCTCCCCACCTCAGGGAATTCGTACCCATCTGCTCACTAAGTCATAAAATCATCAATATCGTATCGAACATTCACGTCAATTTGCTTCGGATCTGCCGGGCTTTTGATTGGCAGAAGTTCCGGTTTCTTGCGTCCGAAGATAATAGGTATAGCAGCAAAAGCTCCGAGTACAGCTGTTATGACAGCAGTCTTCATTTGATTCTTGGCTCATTGAATGCAGATAAAAACTTCTTCGCTCATGATGCAACTGTATGTGAGGGCGTACCACGCTTGCACGTCGATCTCCTCCATCAGTATCATCTCCAGAAATTCTCGTTCCCCTTTTGAGAGCTGGCCGAACCGATACATTTTCTTCATAGCGTCCCCAACATAAGGTGATTGTTGCTTCACCTATCTTGGTTACGAAATCCGTGCCACAAAAAATCCCACTGATTTCCCTTCATCATGCGTGATTTCTTGGGCCAATGTTCACTTCTGAAGTACTTTTTGCATAGTTGGGAATACGGTGTGGAAAAAATTACTGACGAATGACGAGGAAATTTCAACGTCCGTTGAACGTGATCTTTCAATTCTGAGGGATTTTTTCTATGTTCCTTCGGCAAAAAAGCTGTCCCCGTGTGCAATATTCCTGATAGCGTTGAGTTTTTCCCACACAAAATTACTGCAAGACTAACCTACTGAAGGAGAAGTATCATGTTGAGAGATATTGAACAGCTTTTGGGAGCAGACGCCAAGAGCTTGTTGGAGCATCAATGCAAAACAATACCCAAGGAATCGCTACACCTGCCAGGTCCCGATTTTGTAGATCGTGTGTGGATTCCCAGCGACAGAAAGCCCGGTGTTCTGCGCAGCCTGCAACAGTTGTTTGATCACGGGAGACTTGGAAAGACGGGATATCTCTCCATTCTTCCGGTCGACCAGGGCATCGAACATTCGGCGGGCGCATCGTTCGCACCCAATCCGGCGTATTTTGATCCGGAGAATATCGTCAAGCTCGCATACGAAGGTGGCTGCAACGCGGTTGCGTCAACATTTGGCGTTCTCGGCTCGGTGGCGCGCAAGTACGCACACAAAATTCCGTTCATCGTCAAACTGAATCATAACGAATTTCTTTCCTATCCGAACACGTACGATCAGATCATGTTTGGCGACATCGACATGGCGTTTGAAATGGGATGTGTTGCGGTTGGCGCGACGATCTATTTTGGGTCGGAAGAATCGAAACGACAGATTCAGGAAGTTAGTGCGGCGTTCAAGTACGCGCACGAGCTCGGCATGGCGACCATACTCTGGTGCTATACACGCAACGCGGCATTCAAGACCAAGGAAAAAGACTATCATGTCTCTGCCGACTTGTCGGGACAGGCGAACCATCTCGGCGTGACGATCCAGGCTGATATCATCAAGCAGAAACTGCCGGAGAACAATGGGGGCTATACTGCGCTGAACTTCGGCAAGACTCATAAGAAGGTATACACCGAGCTGACAACCGATCACCCGATTGACCTGACTCGATACCAGGTAGCCAACTGCTACATGGGGCGGGCGGCACTTATCAACTCTGGCGGTGCAGCATCAGGAGAAAGTGATTTTGCTGAAGCAGCGAAGACAGCAGTGATCAATAAACGTGCTGGTGGCACGGGATTGATTTCGGGCCGCAAGGCATTCCAGCGCCCCATGGCCGACGGTGTGAAAATCCTGAACGCAATTCAGGATGTATATCTGACGAAGGAAATCACGGTAGCATAGTTGTCTCTTCAAGAAGGCACAACGCGCGCCCGGCATTTGTCGGGCGCTTTTTTTTGTCGGTAGGAGTTACTTCACCGTTTTCAGAAAGGCAACAACATCCTCAGCATCTTGCCGTGTCATTTTGAATGTTGGCATTGGGGCGCGAAGAGGTTTCCCTTCTCGCCCGACTCCTGTCATCAGCAGTGTCAGCATCTGATCTTCTGAGTACTGGGGAAGTCCGGCGATGCGCGGGGCGAATTCCGCCCACACCACAAACTGGCTTGGCCTGTTCACGGGAACTGCCGCTCCGGCAAACGCCCGTGTTCGTATCAAGTCGCCGTTTGCTTCGCGCGGTGTATGGCATTGTACGCACATCGCGACGTTCTCGGCGAGGTAACGTCCATGTGCTGCATCTCCCCTGGTCGGAATGTTTGCACTTTTTTCTTGCTGCCCGAAGCCCACAGCAACTCCACACATCACCAGCGCGACTGCGACGACTCTCATGTAAGCCTTCTCCTGATTGTGAAAATGTCACGTTGAACTAACAAGTTTTTCCCACAACTTGCAACGGGTTGTCTGTTTCGGCGACACCTCTCTTGACATTCTTGCATCTAATCCTCAAGATATAGTGGTCAATGTGTGTCAAGGAGGAACAACGAATCAATGGCATTTGATGTAGTCGATTTTCAGAAGGAAGTCATCGAGCGAAGCGCAACCACGCCCGTGCTGGTTGATTTCTGGGCAGAGTGGTGCGGTCCATGCAAAATCCTCGGACCGGTTCTGGAAAAGCTGGCGACGCAGTCCAACGGTACATGGCAACTGGCGAAGGTCAACACCGAACAATTCACCGACATTGCCGCACGGTACAACATTCGCAGCATTCCGAACGCGAAACTTTTTGTCGACGGGAAAGTGGAAACAGAATTCGTCGGCGCGCTGCCGGAGCCAGTGCTCAAGCAATGGCTGGAAAAGAATATTCCCGGCAAGTTCCGGAAGGAGGTCGAGCATGCCGAGTCCATGCTGACGAATGGTAAGATGGATGAAGCACAGAAACTCTTGCACAGCATCCTCGCCGCAGAGCCTGGCAATCAGAAAGCGCGAGCATTGTTGGCGAGAACCCTTGTGCATTCCGATCAAGCCAAAGCGCTCGACCTTGTCAAAGACATGCAGGAAGATTCGCCTTTCTTCGATACGGCTGAAGCGATACGAACGATCGTTTCATTATGTGCGAAGACTTCGCTGCCCGATGATGGAGTACGGGAGTTGTACCGTGATGCTATCGCGAAACTGCGCGAGCACAGCTACCACGCAGCGCTTGAGGGGTTCATCGAGGTCATTCGGAACAACCGCTACTATGACGATGACGGATCGAGAAAGGCGTGTATTGCGATCTTCAAAATTCTGGGGGAAGAACACGAGATAACGAAGCAATATCGGCGGGAGTTCAGCCGGGCGCTGTACTAACCATTCAGTGAT
>CAYJNF010000290.1:871-5337 GCA_964370915.1 uncultured Chitinophagales bacterium | reverse complement strand
GGACGCTGATGCTCGACTCGGCCGAAGATTATCAAGAATTCTTAGCAGAAGAGGCAGCATACCTTGAACAATAATTCTGTTGAACGCGTGGGGCTTCATCGCTTCGCGGTCTTGACGTCGATCTCGACATTCTTTCTTATCATCGCAGGTGGCTTGGTCACCAGCACCGGATCAGGACTCGCCGTGCCCGATTGGCCGCTCTCGTACGGTCAAGTCTTTCCCCCGATGGTCGGAGGCATTTTTTACGAGCACGGTCACCGCCTGGTCGCAACTTTCGTCGGCATTCTGACGACCATCCTTGCCGTCTGGTTCTGGATGAAAGAAACGCGCAAATGGGCGAAGGTGCTGGGCACGGTTGCGTTGCTGGCAGTGATCACGCAGGGCGTGTTAGGCGGAATCACCGTGTTGTTCCTGCTTCCGACTCCGGTATCCGTTACACACGCGACACTTGCGCAGTCGTTCTTCTCACTGACGATTGTTCTCGCCATCATCACATCACAAGGATGGAAAGCAATTGTTCCGGTTGAACTTACATCAGCCGGGAAGACAAGGAAGCTTGTCATCGCAACGAGCGCGACGATTCTGCTGCAACTCATACTTGGGGCATTGATGCGGCATACGGCCTCGGGCATGGCAATCCCTGACTTTCCGTTGTCATACAGTCATTGGCTGCCGCCCACGGATGCAGGAGAGCTCGCATCGTTGAATGAATATCGCCTGACGTACTACGATCTGCCTCCGGTTGGCATGGACCAGATCTGGATTCACTTCGTGCATCGTCTCGGGGCAATTGCCGCAACGGTGATGGTGCTGACAACCGCCGTGCATGTCTTGAGAAATTACAAGCATCAGAGAATGAGAGAGATCGCGATCCTTCTCGGTGTTCTTGTGTTGTTCCAATTCTTGCTTGGAGCGCTGACGGTTTGGACCGGGAAGGGCGTACAGATTTCGACAGCCCATGTGGCAACGGGCGCGTTGCTTCTGGGAACGAGTGTCGCGCTCGCAACGTACACATTCCGGCTGTATACAGTGCCGGCTCGTGCAACAGAACATCTACTAACCGGAGAGGCAACCACCGCGTGAACGCAGATTTCGAATCGCAGGGCACACTCGCAATTCCCCGCTCACGGTTTGCAGATTACATTACGCTGACCAAACCTGAGCTTACATTTCTTTCGGCCGTGACGGCTCTTGGCGGATTCTACCTGGGAACGAACGGACAGATTCCGCTGGCAACAATGTTTCATACACTCTTCGGAACATTGCTCGTGGGCGGTGGAGCGGGTGCGCTGAACCAGTTCATCGAGCGGGATTTCGACGCGCAGATGAAGCGCACGGAAAACCGTCCGTTGCCTTCAGGACGTCTCTCACCAATTGAGGTGTTGCTGTTCGGGATTCTGATTTCGATTGCGGGGATTGCAGAACTGCTGGTGTTCACCACTGTCACGGCTGGCGTACTCGCCGTGATCACGCTGGCGACATATCTTTTCCTCTACACACCATTGAAGCGTATTACGTGGGTGTCGACGATTGTTGGCGGAATTCCCGGCGCCATACCACCGATGATCGGGTGGGCAGCGGCGCGCAGCGAACTGACTGGCGAGGCGTGGATTCTCTTCGGCATTCTGTTCTTCTGGCAGATGCCGCATTTCTTTTCGCTTGCGTGGATGTACCGGAAAGATTACGAGCGGGCCGGCTATCCCATGCTTCCCGTGGTTGACCTGACAGGCAACAGGACGGCACTGCAGATCGTTATCTTCTGCATCGGACTCATCCCCGTCTCGTTGATGCTGACCATCTTCGGATCGTTGGGATGGATCTATTTTGTGGGAGCGACCCTCTCGGGGGCGGCGTATCTGTATTTTGGATTTGATTTGTTTGAAACGAGATCGAACACCTCTGCCAGAACGTTGTTCTTTGCTTCGTTGCTGTATCTACCATTGCTTCTAGCATTCATTGTCATCGACAAACTGTAATGGCGTTTACTGATCTTCCACTTGTTAATGCAATTCTGAACACGACAAGCAGTGTCTTTCTTCTCACCGGTTACTACTTCATCAGACAGAAGCGCAAGGTTCAGCACAAGAAAATGATGATAGCGGCAATGGTCACGTCGTCGCTCTTCCTGCTTTCATACCTCGTCTATCATTATGAAGTCGGATCTGTGAAGTTCACGGGACAGGGAACCGCGCGCACGATCTACTTCGCCGTGCTCCTCAGTCATACAATACTGGCGGTTGCAGTGCCGCCACTTGCCATCATCACGCTTGTCCGTGCGTTGCGGGAGCGGTTTGACAAGCACCGTCGCATCGCTCGCTGGACTCTTCCTATCTGGCTGTACGTCTCGGTGACGGGTGTGATTGTGTACGTGATGCTGTACCGGCTCTATCAGCCCGCGTAGGCAGTAGAGTCGCGGCGGTGAACTCTGCTTGTAAGGACTCACCACTAAAACACGAAGTCGCGAAGCATTCATAGGCCAGCCGAAGAATTTTGGAACAACTTCGTGCCTGCGTTTAGGCCCTCGAGTCTTCGTGGTTCTCTTTCCATTTGGGGACGAGACCCGTTACTCCGACAGCGCCGCAAGGATCTCAACAAGGTTCTTGAGGCATAAACCAACCCCTTTTAGATCACTCCCTTCAACGACTACCAGGTAGCGGGAGACTGCCTGTACCTGAATCTCCCGCCCATTCTGATTGAACAGAGTAGCCACCTCGCCCGACAATGACAGTGAGAACTCTTTAAGCTTGAGTTGTTCTACGAAAGTCTCTTTTCCGTTTCGGCACGAATCCTCGTTTGCAAAACGCAGAACTACAAAAGTCTCGTTGTCGCTTTTTCCGGCCACGCCGTCTGTGAACAACGGGACTCTGCGAAGCGCAAATGAACTTCTGCTTCTGAACACAAGGGGGCCACGAAGATACACGAGCGACGGTGCAACCAGCTTCGACGAAATGGCATCAGCGAGCAACGGTTTCTCTCCGCCGCGCGGGAGGCGCAGTTCCACTGATTTGACAAGTGCAAGAACGCTGGGATCATCCGGTGCAAGCGGCACACTCGACGTAATCGAAACAAAGAAGTTCTCCTGCCAGATGAAGACGGAGTATTCTCCGGCAACAGCCGAGTCGCCGGCCTGAAGTGGATACAGCCCATCAAGCGCAAACATCGAAAACACACCGTACGCGCTTTCCGTGCTGTTCATCTCATACACTTCAACGTCCAGCTTCGAGGTTGAGTCTGAGGAATACACTGCTGCTGCAGCCCGGCGAAATCCGTACTCGAAGTACACATCAGCCCCGCCGTCGATGAAGTCGTACAGGGCCTCGCCGTCGTAGGTTCTGATCGTATCCACCATGACCCACCCGGCAACCTCGCGTGATTGCGGCAGACATTTTCTGAATTCATCTCCCCCGGGCAAGGGGAGCATCGACAGTGCCAGAACTATCGCAGCTGACCACATGCTATAGCTTTGCTGTGTGGATGGATAAGTTTTTGAGATCGTTCTGCCCGAATCCGAGTTCGGCGCCGTAGCGGATTGTGAGGATTTCGGTCGGATCGAGATTTAGCAACGTGGAGCCGTACGCATCCACGGCAACCATATCCGTGCCCGCGACAATCTTGCGCGGTTTGCCAATCTTCCCCGGGCCAAAGGGTCCGTTCGTGATCACCACTTCGGTAACGTCGGCGATGCAGAGCGTTGGCCGGCGGATCAAATTGATCTCGGCAATGCAGCGGGAGAGGAACTCCACGTCGTCATAATAACCGGAAGCCCCCGATCCGTGATGAAAGAACTGGTTGGTGCTGTGCGAGGTTGCGCCCATGACGTTCTTCATGTTGCCGGTGAATTGCGTGCCCACATGATCTTTGATGATGGGAAGATTGATGTAGGCGTCGCATTCAAGAAGGTCTCTGGAAATCTCCGCCTTCTTCAACACACTCCCTTCCTTGATGTCGACCGACGCATACCCGCGGGAGGGAGAGAGGACAGCTTCGGCGTACTCGCGCAGCTCCTTTGTGAGGGCAGCCTTGCGCCAGTACGACGATGACACGTCTTCGAGACTGACGATTTCTTTCACCCCTGCCTGGTGGCACATTGCAAGAACCGCCAGCGCAATCTCCGGCTTGACGTACGTGCCCTGCTTGTCGAACCGGGAATTGATGAGCAACCCGACCCGCGAGCCTCGTTGCACAAATTGTTTCATGCCCCCGATTCGGTCCACGGCTGCAACGGTGCCATCGTAGTTGTTGGTGGTTTCGATTACGGCGAGATCAGCTTTGCCGTCCGCGTGGGCGAGGCGAATTAGCAACGTGTCGCCGGCAAGTGCCGCACCTCCGAGCAGAGCGGCGTCTTTCAAGAATGTCCGGCGATTGAGAATTGTGCGTTGTTTCATTCCTTCCTCCGAATCTCTGTGACTCTGTGTCTCTGTGGCTAAAAAAAATGCCTCGTCTCTGGGTGAAGAACGAAGCATGTT
>CAYJNF010000290.1:0-861 GCA_964370915.1 uncultured Chitinophagales bacterium | reverse complement strand
GATTGAGAATTGTGCGTTGTTTCATTCCTTCCTCCGAATCTCTGTGACTCTGTGGCAAAACAAATGCCTCGTCCCTGGGTGAAGAACGAAGCATGTTTGAAAGAGCACATACGAAAGTACAGCAAGCGGTAGAGAGATGCAATCGTTTATCGGTCAAGGCGCCTGTGTAAGATCCGGCAGAGCTTGTGTGAAAACCGACCTCACCCTAAATCACTCTCCTTGGAGGAGAGGGACTTTGTTGTTCCGCTTTCTAGAATTCCGCTCGTATGCGGAATCCTGAGAAGCAGGAAAATCAGCGCACAATCCACCCCTTCTCTTACCAAGAGAAGGGGCCGGGGGATGAGTTCCGTGATTTTCACACACGCTTTTCATGCCGGGGACAAACGAGCATCAACATCGCGAGTGGCTTCAGCCACTTACTCGCGTGTTACGACACGGCTCGACGACTTCGTGCTCAAGAGACGAAACGGCAAGCAGTACGTTTGTCGCCGTCCCGATTTACCAAACGGAAGCTGAGTCATGAGAAATGATTGGGGGTTTGAGATTTGGGGTTGGGGGAATTTGTCAATGGCCAACGATTCCCGCCAAACATCGGCGGTTCCGCCTTCCAGAATCCCGCCCAGAAGCGGAATCCGAGAAGCGGGAGATTTCGCTGAGAGGCGCTCAACAACGGGCAAGGATTAATGGTCAATTGTCAAATTGTCAATTGTCAATGGTCGACTATCAACTATCAACGAACAACTGTCAACGATCAACGTTCTTGCAAATGAGCTTTCACTTTGCTATAGTGTACCAGTTACCTACCGGCGCGAAGGTTCTCCCCGGATGCCCACAGAGTCAGGGTCTGTGAGCGGGGAGAAT
>CAYJNF010000289.1:0-5345 GCA_964370915.1 uncultured Chitinophagales bacterium | reverse complement strand
GTAGTAGATGCGTCGGGGGCCATCGGGGATAATATATTGAATGGTCGGATAGGCCTCCAGGCGCATTCCTTTGCGCAAGCGGTTGTGGTAGACCCCCGAGATGATTGCCCGCTCGCTTCCATCCGTTGTTTCACCTTCAATAATCGACGCAAGAGTCAACACCTGATGAAGGGTCATTTTCATTAGTCGGGCCTGGTCACGGAGCGAGTCGGTGAACACCTTTTCGGTCTGTCGAACGAGTCTTCGGATAATCTCCTCTTCTTCGGGCTGCCAATTGAAGCTATAGGTGTTGGGTGCAAGATAGCCTTCCAGCGAATTCGCCTTAATGTTCAGCGATTGTGCGAAGGAAGCATCGCTGGCCAACTGCATGAAACGTGAAGAATCAATGCCGAGTGCTTTTGCCAATCCCCGCGCGTACGAAGTGTTCCTTCTCCCCTCGCGCAACGTCACGGTAATCGGAACGATGCCCCGCCCCTGACGCAGCATGGCATACACTTCAAGGTTGGAGACGCCGCTGGCAAACTCGTACTTGCCCACATGGAGCTGGTTGCCGCGATGAAGAACGCGCGTGACAAACACAAACCACTCTTTGCTCCGAACAATTCCTTGCGCTCCCAGCGAGTCAACTACTTGCTCCCACGATTCCCCTTTGCTGACGAAAAAGCTGCGCTTCTCCGATTCATACGTATTCGGGCCGTAGAAAACGAAATACAGAAATCCGGCACCCGCCGCAAACATTCCCCCAACAACCAGCAGCACGACCTTCCAGACCTTCATACTCCCCTCCACTTGCCTACGATCCCAACGACGCCAAGCATAACGAACGAACACATCGATACAATGAACCCCCATCGAATCGAATCGGACTCAAACGAGAATACTACTTTGTGCGTTCCACCTTGCACTGTTACTCCCCTCTGGCAGAGATTCACTTTGTAAATCGTCGATTCAACACCATCAACGTAAGCATTCCAGCCCGGGTAGAATGTATCAGACAAGACAAGCAGTCCACCCATCGTGGATGAGACACTGACATCAACGGTATTTGTGGCGTAGCGATCGATGGAAACAACAGCATTCTCGGTATCCGTAGTTCCGGGCGATGCCAGTGGCCGTTCGACTATCGCCTCGCGTTGAGGATCGAAATCCGAAGCCAACAACGTTGCCTGCGCAACTTCGGACGAGGGCGCAACGCGATACCTGCCAACGAGAAACGCCCGCGGCAGGGCGTGAGTGTTGCGATACAGGTGCACGCCGTCGTTTACTTGCATCTTCTCCAACTTGTCGGATGAAACCGGCCAGGGAGAGAGAAGATACTTTACGTTGAAGAGATTCATGATTTTCAGGAATGAACTCTGCGGAACGAAACTCCCCTCAACCACAGACGCGGTCTTGAAGATCATACCGGGTTTGTTCTGATCTCCCCAAATGTCTACGACGTAGTTGGGTGTGAGTTGCGCATAGCCGTCAGCACTCGACAGGCCGTACAAGACGTTGCTGCTCGCCTGAATAAACTCCCGTTGGGCAACATACGGTTGCAGATCACCCGACCAGCCACTCGCTGAGGCAAACGCAGTCTTGTGCACCTCCGATGCGGCGGGTGAAAAAATCCGGAAGAGGCTTTTGTCTTCCTTCAGCTTCCGAACCGTTGCTGGAGGATTCAACCACTGCCGTGCATCAACGATGGGGTTTTGACGCAACTGAAAAAAGAGCAAATCGGCAACCACTACAACAAGCACTGCAACCTCGACTGCCGCACGCCGGCGTTGCCTGAACAACTCGGTCAACCCAATCGCTGCAAGCACAATGAGCGATGCATCCACAATAAACAGAAAGCGTGTCGGAAACCGGAAGAACTTCATTCCGGGAATGATGTGAAACGCCCACTCATAGATGGGCGTATTCGGACCCAATACAAACAGATACGCGACGACCGTCGTTACTGCAAAAAATCTGACGTGCCAATTCTTCCAGAATCGGAGCGAGGCATACATTGCCAACAACACAGGAATGAGCCCGACGTATCCGTAATCTTCCCAGAAAATACTCTCACCTCTGTACGACGCATCGGAAATATCGCCGTTGGCATAGGCGTAGAAGAACGTTTTGAAGTTTGCCGGATCGTACGCATAACTCGCGGCATACTCAAACGTCACGCCCCCCGAACGCTGGGTCAGTCCGACAAGTTCATAGGTCGGCAGCAATTGAATTGCGCTGATGCCAACAGCGAGTATCATGGCAACGCCGAACCAAACAACATGCGAAGTAATGCGAGAAGTAACCGCTGGAGAACTCTCTTTTTTCCCTTTCCGTTTCGGCATAGAGATCTTTGCGCTCATACCAATCACTCTGAACCCAAAATATGCAACGTAGATCAGGCCGGAGTAGTACGCCGCCTGGACATGCCCGGAGAGATTTTGCAGACCAAAGACAAGTGCGAGTACGAGAAGTGTTCTGGGTTCAGATTTCCGAATCGCCCGTTCAATGACGAGCAACCCGAGCGGAAACCAACTCACAGTCCCGACCATGCTCAGGTGCTTCACGTGAGAAACCATGAAGCCAGAGTACGCGAATGCCAATCCTCCGACGAGAGCAGCGATGGCGCTTGCCTCCAACTCTCGCAGATACAAGTACATTGTCACAACGGCCGTGAGGAGCGTGAAGAGGATAATGATGTTCAACGCAACATAAGGCTGCAAGAGACCAAACAGAATCAGATTAAATGGATAGCAGACCCCTGCCTCGGCTCGCGCGAGCAACGGCATTCCGCCATAAATATTCGGCATCCAGATCGGCAACTCACCATTCTTCAATGCCTCACTCATGTAATAGCGATAGGGAAATCCTTCGTTCATGATATCGCTTGTAAAGATGTCGTCCGTGATAACGAAGCCTTGCATAAGTGCAAGCTTCCAGTACGGCACGACGATCATCGCGACGAGGAACGCAAGAGATAGAGTTGTAGGATACTTCTTGAGCAAGGAAGAAAACATTGAAAGTTCAAGAAAGTTCGAGGTTGGCAACGGCAGGGAGATCGTAGCTCGACGTGATGCCTCGTTGCAGTCGAAGCCACCCGACATAGGCAATCATGGCTCCATTGTCCATGCAATAATCGAATCTCGGGTAGAACAATCGCAACCCTTCTCGTTCACACGCTTCGCGCATCTTTGCCCGGAGCCGGGAGTTTGCGGACACTCCCCCAGCGAGTGTCACGTCGGCCACGCGCATTTCCTTCGCGGCAGCGATCGTCTTTCCAACGAGAACATCAACGACAGCTTCTTGAAAACTCGCGCAGATATCAGCTAAGAGCGAAGGGTGCAAAGCGGAGGGTTGTTCAAGTACATTGTTGTTCTTCAAATAGTACAGCACGGCGGTTTTCACTCCGCTAAAGCTGAAATCGTATGTTCCTTCTTCCAAAAATGTTCTGGGAAATCTGATGGCGCGGGGATTTCCCTGGGCAGCCTGTGTATCGATGATTGGACCGCCCGGATAACCGAGCTTGAGCATTTTCGCGACTTTGTCGAACGCTTCCCCGGCGGCATCGTCGCGCGTCTGTCCCAGCAGCCGATGTTGGAAAGGTTCCTTCACATACACAAGCATCGAATGTCCCCCCGAAACTATCAGCGACACAAACGGATAGCGCGGCTGGTCATCCATCAAAAAATCCGAGTACAGATGACCCTCCATATGGTTCACCCCGACAAACGGAATGTTCAGGCCATACGCCATTGCTTTGCCAAAATTCAGCCCAACCAAGATCGCCCCGACAAGTCCCGGGCCTTGCGTTGCTGCGATGCCGTGCAACTGTTGCTTCGTGACGCCCGCACGGTTCAACGCTTCTTCCACCACCTCGATGATCGTGCGCTGGTGGGCACGGGAAGCAAGTTCGGGAACGACCCCGCCATACTTCTTATGCACCAACTGCGAGGAAATGACGTTGGACTTCACGATGCCGTCATCCAGAACAGCGGCTGATGTTTCATCGCAGGATGTTTCGATCCCCAGGATCAACACAACAACTCACCGGAAAATTTGATTTGGATACGATTCATGGTACGCAAATGAGCCATGACTTTCAATTTGAGAGATAGGCCTGAATTCCGATTTAGCCTCACCCCGACGAAGTCAGGACCAAGACGCTAAGTCCTCTTAAGAATAGTCAAGGTGAAAGGATTCACCCAATTGGTGAAGCTTCTTGAGATCAAGGCACAGATACGTTCAAGCTTTTTCTCAATTCTTTGCAGCTTCGCGCCTTTGCGCGAGATTTCTATGTCGGATTTCTGGATCGGGACGGCCGATGAGTTGAATCATGAAGAACTGTGCGAGACAAAAACCTTTTGGTTATATTTTTGCGGTGGTAATTCAGCAGAGATTCCCAGAAAGACATTAGGCACATGAAAACCGTAACCTTCGGAACACTGGCATTGCTGACCCTCATCTCGCAGGTAACTATTTCAGTTGCGCAAGGCACACAAGACAAATCAAAGGCGATCGACGTTGGAGGATTCTTCGATAGCTCACACCATTGGTACGACATCAACGATGATGAGAAAACAATTGTGCCGCTTCCCGATCAGAAGAAGTACAAGAAGAGTCAGATTGCTGAAATCGCCGACAACATTCTCGTCTACCAAAAATCCAACGGCGGATGGCCAAAGAACTACGACATGCTTGCCATACTGACCGAGGAACAACGCGCTGCCCTTCTCGCTGCAAAAGCAGAAACAAACACGACGTTCGACAATGGAGCAACGCACACGCACATTGAATACCTTGCCAAGGCATACGACATTACAAAGGATGAGAGGTACAAGAGCGCGTGCATAAGAGGGATAGACTTCATGCTGTCGGCGCAATATGAGAACGGTGGTTGGCCGCAGTTCTATCCTGACACGCACGGATACCGGAAGTACATCACCTTCAACGACGGAGCCATGGGAGGTGTGATGAACGTGCTCCATCAGGTTGTGCAGAATAAACCGTGGTTCTCATTTCTTGATGAAGAACGGAGGGCGAAAATTCGTACTGCATTTGCCAAGGGACTCAACTGTATCCTTCGATGCCAGATACTCCACGACGGAAAGCCAACGATCTGGTGCCAACAACATGACAACGTGGATTTGCGTCCGCAGAATGCGCGAACATTTGAGCTCGCGTCGTTTTGCAGCATGGAGAGCGCAGAGGTTGTGTTGCTGCTTATGAGTATCGACCAACCGTCGGATGACGTTATTCAATCGGTTGATGCAGCGGTGCAGTGGTTCAAAGCCACGCAGATACATGGAGTCAAGGTTGAGACTATCGACGCGCCAGCCGCAGACTATCAATTTCATTCAACCAACATCGAT
>CAYJNF010000288.1:0-5351 GCA_964370915.1 uncultured Chitinophagales bacterium | reverse complement strand
CATTTTGAACGATCCGTCTTCCTTCAGATCGAGAATGTGATCATAGATTCTCTGAACGTACTTCGGCTCGCCGTAGGGCGCGAGGCCCATTACTTTGTACTCAGCCGAATTGACCTTGAAACCCGTGAAGTAGGTGAATGCAGAATAGAGGAGTCCGATCGAATGCGGAAAACTCAGCTCGCCATGAATCTTTATGAGATTGTCCTTGCCAATGCCGTAACTCGTTGTTGTCCACTCGCCGACACCGTCAAGGGTAAGGAACGCTGCTTCCTGATACGGCGAGGGATAGAATGCCGATGCCGCATGCGACTCATGATGCTCCGGACACAGAATCTCACCTTCGTACCCGAGATCCTTTTCGATGAGGTTTGGAATCCAGAGCTTTTCCTTCAGCCACAAAGGCATCGACATCATGAAGGACTGGAGCCCGCGTGGTGCGTACGCGAGATACGTCTCCAGCAAGCGCTCGAACTTCACCAACGGTTTATCGTAGAAGGCGACGTACGCAAGATCTTTCGCGGTAATCCCCGCCTCTTTCATACAATACTGAATTGCATTAGTCGGGAATCTGAAATCGTGCTTCTTTCGGGAGAACCGTTCTTCCTGGGCAGCCGCCACAATTTTTCCATCCTGCACAATCGCTGCTGCGGAATCATGGTAGTAGCACGAAATTCCTAGAATATACATGCACGCCTCGCTACTGTGAATGATATGAGAGTGGGTTTGAAAGATATTGAAAGACGATTCATATCGTGTGTCCTGACCCACATTACGAAAATTCCAATGAACAGCAAAATGCCGTTACCGAACAGGGTAACGATGGATTCGCCATATTCCTTGTTACAACTGGAACGATCGGATGTATTCTACCAACCGCTCGCAATCTTCCAGTGTTTCAACCGATTTCGCCACGCCGCCCTGCGCTGCAAGCTCATGATGCTCCTGCACACTCATCACAGAAAGCTCGTTCAACCGCATTTCCTCAATGCTCTTGCATGCCGATGCCGCGGCGGCAAGCGTGGTGATGAACGGCACCTTGTATTCCATCGCGGTCTGACCAATGGCATGCTCGTCTTCACGGGACGTTTCCCCGAGTGGAGTATTGACGATAAGTTGCACCCAGCCGTTTCTGATGATGTCGACAATGTTCAGCGTCTCTTCGCCGGCTTTCAGCACCGGTGTATTGGGGACGGCGTACTCCTTGAGAAATCTCGACGTTCCTTCCGTGGCAATAATCTTGAAGCCTAGCCGAAAAAACGCGCGGACGATATTGAGCGCCCGATCGTGTTTGTCATTGTCATTGAAGCTGAAAAAAACTGTGCCCGACTGTGGCAACGTCATGCCGCCTGCAATGGAGGCTTTTGCGAATGAGACACCGAAACTGTTGGAGATGCCCATCACCTCGCCCGTCGAACGCATCTCAGGTCCGAGGAAGTGACGCGCCTGCGGAAACTTCGGAAACGGGAAGACGGATACTTTCACCGACACATGGCGCGCCCAGTTAAATCCGCCGATGGCAAGCTCATCCAATTTTCTCCCGACCATAAGTTTGGCCGCAATTTTTGCCAACGGAATTCCGGTCGCTTTGCTCACGAAAGGAACGGTGCGCGACGCGCGCGGGTTCACTTCCAGCACGTACACAATGCCGCCCTGCATAGCATATTGAACGTTCACCAGACCAACAACCTTCAACGCCAGTGCGAGCTTGCGCGTGTAGCTCATCAGCGTGTGCAGTTGCTGCGCAGTAATCTGGTAGGGGGGAAGCACGCAAGAACTGTCACCCGAATGAATGCCGGCCTCTTCAATATGTTGCATGACGCCGCCGATGTAAACATCCGTGCCATCGCTGATTGCGTCGACATCAAACTCAAATGCGTCTTCGAGAAACCGGTCGATCAACACGGGATGTTCGGGCGAGACATGAACGGCCTTTCCCATATACTCACGCAACGCTTCATCACCATAACAAATCTCCATGGCTCGCCCACCAAGAACATACGACGGACGCACAAGCACCGGATAGCCGATCCTGCTGGTAATTGTCAACGCTCCTTCAACATCCGATGCGGTGCCCCACGCGGGACACGGAATCTCAAGCTCTTCAATCAGCTTGCCGAAACGTTTTCTGTCCTCAGCGAGATCAATCCCTTCGGTCGATGTGCCGATGATCTTGAAGCCGTTTGCTTCGAGTGCCTTTGCAATCTTGAGGGGCGTCTGCCCGCCAAAGCTGACAATGATGCCGTCGGGCTGCTCTTGCTCGCAGATGTTGAGCACATCCTCAAGGGTTAGTGGTTCGAAATAGAGTTTGTCGGTCGTGTCATAATCGGTCGAGACAGTTTCCGGATTGCAATTGATCATGATCGTCTCGTAACCCTCCTCTTCGAGACCCATCACGCCATGCACACAACAATAGTCGAACTCAATCCCCTGCCCGATACGGTTCGGTCCGCCGCCGAGGATGATCACTTTCTTTTTGCTGGAACGAACGGATTCGTTTTCGGTTTCGTATGTCGAATAATGATAGGGCGTCTCCGCAGCAAACTCGGCAGCGCACGTATCCACTGTCTTGAATACCGGCAGCACGTCCAGCTCTTTGCGCAGCTCGCGAACCGTCTTCTCATCCGTCTTCCAGATGTGGGCAAGCTGGCGGTCGGAAAAGCCGTACTGCTTTGCCTTCAACAGTATGTCGCGCGTGATCTTCTTCAATGTCCTTCGTGCTTCGTTACTGAACCGTGACGGATCGAATTGTACTGTGCGGTTTGTTCCTTCGTAAGGATCTTTCTTGCGGCGATGTGTGTCGTGAGATGCACAGCACGCAACTCGCCGCGGAGTTTTCCAATTTCGCTGGAAAGAGAATTCACTTCGACTGTTGTTGCGAAGCCGCGTCTGAACATCGCCTCAAGTCGTTCTTCCCGTTCGATAATCTGCTTTCCCTTTGCCACGGCATTCCGTTTCATCTCATCGAAAAGAACCTGAATCTTCTGCTCCTGCTGTTGAGTGAGTCGCAACGTATCGCGCATGTCGAGAATATGTTTCGGTCCGGGATAGCCATTGTTGTCGGCGTACTTCGCGACTCCAGCGCCTGCACCTTTGATCAGATCGTCTTTGTCAGGGGGAATGGTTTGCGAGAAGGCAGCCAACTGAAAAAGGTAGAACACAGCAACAACTCCCCCAATACTTCTATGCTTCAATCGCGTACTCCTTCAGTTCTTCTTCAAGCTCAACAATTTGTTTGATGTTGTGGAGAAACCACGGATCAATCTTGGTAATAGCATGCAGTTCTTCGATGGTCATACCGAGTTGAAATGCGTAGCGGAGATAGAAGATGTTTTCAGGACGAGAACGCGAGAGTTGTGTCCGGACTCTTGCGCGCCATTTCTCTTTTTGCTCTTCTGGCAGTGATGAGCAATCAACAACATCCTTTCCATCGGCACCAAGGCCAAAGCGACCCTGCTCAAGCGAACGAAGGGCTTTCTGCAGCGCCTCTTTGAATGTCCGTCCGAACGCCATTGCCTCGCCCACCGACTTCATCTGAATGCCAAGCGTGCTGTCGACGCCTTTGAATTTTTCAAAGTCCCAGCGGGGAATCTTCACGACGGTGTAGTCAATCGTCGGCTCGAACGATGCGGGCGTGAGTTTCGTGATGTCGTTGGGAATTTCGTCGAGTGTGTACCCAACGGCGAGCTTTGCCGCGATCTTCGCTATCGGAAAGCCGGTGGCCTTTGATGCCAGAGCGGATGAACGCGAGACACGCGGGTTCATCTCAATAACACGCCGCTCCCCCGTTTGGGGGTTCACGGCAAACTGGATGTTCGAGCCGCCGGTCTCAACACCGATTGCGCGGATGATCTTCAACGCGTCATCGCGCATCGCCTCGTACTCTTTGTCGGTGAGCGTCTGCTGTGGCGCGCACGTTATAGAATCACCCGTATGCACGCCCATCGGATCAAAATTCTCAATCGAACAAATGATGACGACGTTATCCTTCAGGTCGCGCATCACCTCAAGCTCGTACTCTTTCCACCCGAGTATCGATTCTTCCATCAACACTTCATGCATCGGGCTGGCTTCAAGGCCGTGTTCAAGATGCGCAACGAAATCGTCCATCGTGTTGGCAATCCCGCCTCCGGTGCCGCCCAGCGTGAACGACGGACGAATGATGATCGGAAATTTGATCAGGCTTGCGAGCTTCAAACCGTCTTCCACCGACCGGACAAATCCGCCGCGTGGCGTCTCCATCCCGATTTCATCCATCGTCTTCTTGAACAGCTCGCGGTCCTCGGCCTTCTTGATCGGCTCAAGCTTGGCGCCGATCAATTCAACGTTGTACTTCGCGAGCACACCGCTTTCGGCAAGAGCAACCGCGGTGTTCAGCGCAGTCTGGCCTCCCATGGTCGGCAGAATCGCATCGGGGCGTTCGCGCTCAATAATCTTCTCGACAAAGTACGGCGTGATCGGCTCGATATACGTCCGGTCGGCCATCTCGGGGTCGGTCATGATTGTGGCAGGATTGCTGTTGACGAGGATGATGCGATAGCCTTCCTCGCGCAGCACTTTGCACGCCTGTGTGCCGGAATAGTCAAATTCGCACGCCTGTCCGATGACAATCGGGCCGGCGCCGATGATCATAATTGAATTGAGGTCGGTTCGCTTTGGCAAATGGTAAATTCAGGTAAATGATTCGGGGATCAATATAACAAGATTGGCTGTTCGAGGCAAAGAAAGATTGGTGAGCCGTTGCTCGGCTGAGGATTCTAAGTACAACTCACAAGAAATCCCTCGCGGTTCGCCTCTGAACACCCTCTCACGACCCGCGGGCAGGGCGTGTTTTATCAAGATTGCGAGACGACTACTTCAACCCTGGCTATAAACTCTCCAGTCAGAGGTATCCATGGCTCGACAAGCTCCGCGTTAACGGGGAAGAAATCCTCGTAGTCACTTTCCTGTCGAAGGTCAAAGAGGGTGTTGTACAACTCGCCAAGATCAGTCGAGATGATTTGTGTTTTGATGAAGTGTTTGTTCAGGAGTGAACGTGTCCCAGAGTGCTTTGCGGACGAGAGGTTCTTCGTGAGGAGAAGAGCAGTTGCCGCATAGTAGCAGGAATAGTACAGCCTGTTAACACATCCATTCCAACGGCGGCCATCTCTCATCAATAAGGCCTCGGCGTATGTTTCGCGTGCCCGCTTGAGGCGGTACTTAGCGAGTGACTCGTCAGGAGTATTCACATGAGGATGGCCCCCTCGGCGATGTTTCTGTAGAGAGGCGTAGATCTGGATTGAGGGCTTTCCCAGTCATCCTTGCTCCGAACGATAGTGGAAAGGACCTCACCCGTATCCCACTCAACTTCATAC
>CAYJNF010000287.1:846-5355 GCA_964370915.1 uncultured Chitinophagales bacterium | reverse complement strand
GCAGCTACACCTATGCTGATGCAGACAACGATCTCGAAGGCGTCTCGACATTCCGTTGGCTCAGGAATGATGTCGCGATCATTGGTGCAACTGCGTTGACGTATACAATTGCGCCGATTGATCAGGGGATGACACTCAAGTTTGAGGTCACACCAGTCGCGCAGACGGGCATCTCACCAGGTGTAGCGGTGCAGAGTGTCGCATTCGGTCCGGTTGCCATTATTCCACCGGCGATCACCAACGTCCTTGTCGACAACACGAGCATCGATAATGACGCCTTCGTCAAGAATACTGACAACCTTACCGTCACGGCAACCGTTCGCGATGCACTCGGATTGACGGCTGCTGACATCACCGCCGACTTGGGCTACTTCTACAATAACATCGGACATGAGTCAGACCACCCGGTCAGCTACGATGCCACAACGCAAGTAGCTACATGGAACGTCAGTAATGCTATCTGCAGTCCTTCGAACGGGACGATCACGGTTACGGTGAGCGCCCGCAATTCCGCAGGTGGCACAAGTAGCGCGAGTGATGCAATCGAGGCAGACAACCTGGCACCGACGAAGGTGATGGGATTTGCGGTTTCTCCTGCACACAAGAAGGTAATGATGAACTGGGTGAACGCAACAGGCAATGACATGCATTACCGCGGGGTGCTGGTCCGTTACAAGCGTTGGAATGACTACCCGAAGTACGATGCTGCTGCGCCAACGTATCCGGCAACAAAAACCGATGGCGATGGAAACGCTGCCGACATCACGACGGGGAACAGCGCAACGCAAGTCTTTGCCACATATGACCGCGACATCTACTACTATACTGCCTTTGCCTATGATTCAGCGGGGAACTACTCAGTCGCCGATACCGAGAGCCAGGACCGTGCGACAAACTACTGGCTGTCGGATATCGGGTCGGGCGCAGGACGGCAGATACCGGGAGCCGGTGGCTACGACGGCAGGGCGAACTTTGACGACCTCTGGTGGTTCTCGAACCTGTATGGTACGTCGGAATCCGCAGGCTGGCCGTACCCCGCTGCAGCAGAAGCAGATTACGGTCCGACTGTGGCGAGCAAATCGTACAGGGCTGGAAATCGCTTTGCCATCCCTGCACCGGACAATCGTGTCAACTTCGAGGACCTGATGATCTTCGCGATGAATTATAATAGGGTCGCACCGAAGGTCGCACCGCCATCAGACAGACATCTCGCGACAGAGTTTGCGCTCGAATTGCGCTTGCGCAACCAGGTTGTGGCGTCGGGAGAGGATTTGCTGGTGACGGTGTACCTCGCAAATGACGGGCGAAAGGTGAAGGGCGCATCCGTTGCTCTCCATTTCGATCCGGCATTCTTGTCTGTCGTCGACGTGACACGCGGAAGTCTAACCGCGGAGAACGACCGATGGATGTTCTTCCACAAGCAAGAATCTAACACGATTCAGATCGATGCCGGGGTCCTGGGGATTGATCAAACGGTTGATTACTCGGGTGAACTTGCAGTTGTCCGGTTCCATGTGGTCCGTGAAGGCAATCGCAACGTGAGCATTGAGACAGCGTCGCTCCGAAGCGGTGAGAACCTGGATCATCCGTTCGTTATCCGGAAGAATGTCGTTGAGGTTCCGGCAACGTTTGCACTTGAACAGAATTATCCGAACCCGTTCAACCCCTCGACGACGATTAAGTACGGCATCCCCATGGCCGCTGAGGTGGAACTCAGTGTGTACAGCATCCTGGGTCAGAAAGTAGTGACCCTGGTGAATGCGACGCAGGAGGCTGGGTACTACCGCGTGGAGTGGAACGGCGCCAATGCCACTGCTTCAGGTGTGTATTTCTGTCTCTTGCGGGCTGGTGACTTCAAGAGCGTTCGGAAGATGATGTTGGTGAAGTGAGAACCTGCCCCACATGCACCCTCGCTCACTCGGGCGAGGGTGCTGATGTATGAATGTGGATGATGAGAACGTCAATTCAATTTCAACAATAGCACGGGAGGGTAATTCATGAAACGGTTTCTGTCTTTCGCACAGGTGCTTCTGGCGATCATCACAATATTATTCACACGGGACTTCGGCTATTCCCAAACAACGACCGTTTCCGTATCCCCGACCACGAAGAATGTTTTGCCCGCAAGGAGTTTCACGCTTGATGTCAGGATAGACAATGTTGTCGATCTGCACGGGGCGAGCGTTACTCTGGTCTTCGATAGTCTCGTCACGCGCTACATAAGCGTAGCCAGCGGACCTTTCATGCCGGGAGGAATGCTCATGCCGGCACTCCTGATACATAGTACAACCTCGAGTTTCGACACGTTGACAGTCGACCAGGCGATCTTTCTGCCCGGAGGAGTTGCAAACGGATCAGGCGTTCTCTTCGTACTGACATTCAACTCAGATCACGTTGGTATAACACCGATGACTGTCTTCGCGACGGCACTTCGAGATGGGAATAACTCCCCTATTAATTGCGCACTGGGTTCCGGTCACGTAACAGTAGCATATCCGAGCCAGACCTACGTCGACCCAACCTACACATCGGGCAGCTGTGGTGGTCATGAGTTTGGTTTCGATGGATTTGCAAATGTTGTTAACGGCGTGGACGCGGTTGCCGCAACTGGCACCGTGAATGTAAATTCCGCAACCTACAATGAAAGTGTCACTGTTGCGAAAGATATGACGTTGGCAACCACCGGTGCGCCATCGATCCAAAACCTCACACTCAACACGCCATCCGTGGTGTTGTCAGGAAACCTACAAATTGCTGGCCTGCTCAACCTTACGAGCGGTAGAATGTACCTTGGTGGTAGCACCCTCACACTTTCAGCGGCAGGCTCCGTGAGTCTCACCGATCCCTATGTCCCGGCCGGGTTCGTTGTGACTGATGGCGGAGGAAGTTTTGCGCGACAGGGTGTGGGAGCTACGGACGTGGTCTTCCCGATCGGAGTCAAGAAGCTCGACGGCACGACATCTTACAATCCTGCACAACTGAACAATGCGGGCGCGGCGGACAACTTCGCTGTCCGCGTGAAGGAGAATTGGGATCATCCTGTAGGTGACACCAGTGCAACGGTACGGAGGCAGTGGACGATTGCGGAGGGAACGCCAGGCGGAAGTGATGTTGCCGTTACCTTGCAGTGGAACAACAGCACGGATATTACAAGCGTCGTGACGAATCCGACAATCGGACACTGGCAAGCGGGATCGTGGCAATTGGTGGATGCCGTGTTCAGTCTCCCGGCCAATCCGATTGTTTCCGCCACTTCCTCCGGGCTGACAGCATTTTCCGATTTCAGCGTGGGTGAGCGTGGTGCCGTCCCCATCCAGCTCGCGTCGTTCACGGGTACGCCACAACAGGACCACACAGTACTCCTGGCATGGACAACGTTGAGCGAGATCAATAACTTCGGCTTCTTTGTGTTCAAGCGAAGAGCAAATGAGACGGAGTGGCGCGAAGTGCCGCGAAGTTTTGTGCCGGGGCACGGGACAACCAATGTTCCGCAGCATTACACCTTCATCGATCGCACAGTCGAGAACGGTTCGTGGTATTATCGTTTGAAGCAGGTCGACACGGATAACCGGGTGTACTACACCGATCCCATACACGTGGAGGTCACGAGTGTGAAGGAATCGGCGCCGGCAGAATTCAGGTTGATGCAGAATTACCCGAACCCGTTCAACCCATCGACCGAGATCAGGTTCACGGTCAAGCAGACAAGCCGTGCCACGCTCGATGTCTACAACGCGATCGGCCAAAAAGTGGCAACGCTGTTCGATGATGTTGCTGAAGCCGGTTACTATCACAAAGTAAAACTCGACGGGACGAATCTGACGACTGGTGTGTACTTCTATCGCTTGCAGAGTGGAAAATCGAGCGACCTGAAGAAGTTGATACTCTTGAAGTGAGGAACCGACATTCTTGATGCGGAGCTTGTTCAAAAGGATGATCGGTTAGCAACGTATCCCTCGACATTTGCACAACCCCGACTCCGACTCTCAGTCGAGGTTTTGCTTTTGTGGGATCGCAAAACGAACCTCTCTCGTATTCCCAAATGAGGGAAGAGCGCTCGGTCGTCAGAAACTGAAGTCACAATTACGCCTGCTTTCTCTACAGAGTCACGTTACTATCCGCAATGGATCGAAAGTACCCGCCCGGATGTCCGAGAAAACTCTTGCTTGCCAATGGTTGCATCAATATCTTATTGTTGACTCTAGTGCAGAACCAAGAGCAGTGCCCGCGGTTGGGACGCCAGGAGCGACCATCTCGACAATGGATATTCACTCAAAATTGAACAGCAGCTCAATGCAGACTTTGACATCAAGAGATATTTGTGAACGACTATCCGACAGGATCAGTACATTTGTGCAGGCGTCATTTGATCACGCTCCCGGCGAATTCAAGTCGCTCTACAGAAACAGAGTGCAGGATTTCCCGGGCGGCTTCCGCCGTGTTGATTTGGTTCCGAAGACGTTGCTGACCAAGAGAATAGCCAGGGATTCTGCTGCCGATCCTATGGTT
>CAYJNF010000287.1:0-822 GCA_964370915.1 uncultured Chitinophagales bacterium | reverse complement strand
CCCAAGTCAGTTCAACACGACTCTGCAGTGAACTTGCTGCAGACTCTGGGTTACCAGGTGTATGAGCCCGACTTCGAGAAGGATAGCATTTCTCACAATTCTCTGGCTCCAAACCACTTTCATCTTGAGAATGAAGCATACTACTTTTCTCCCGGCGTCGACACGGCTGGATGTGACAAGCTTGAATTGACAGTGATGGTAGCTCTGCTTGGATGGTTTCCTGAACCAGCTCAGGAATAGAGCCAAGCCTTCAATCGGTTGACAACCTGCAATCCCCCGACGTTTGCTTCGATATTGAGCAGCCCGGAATCGTCATCGAAGAAAAATCAAAAATATTCTTGACTTTTTCCGAACGCGGTATTATATTCAGATAGATTAGTCTGATTAATGAATATGAGCGTTCTGTTTAGTCGGCAATGTGAGTATGCTATTCAAGGTGTTCTTTATCTTGCGAAGAAACCGGCGGGGGATTTGGCTTCGCTCAGGGAACTTGCCAACGAACTCCACATTCCATACCACTTTCTCGGCAAAATCCTTCAACGGCTTGCGCACAAAGGATTGCTGATTTCGTTCAAGGGACCGGCAGGGGGATTCGCTCTCGGGATGCTCGCTCAGGACATCACGCTGTTTCATGTGGTGGAGGCGATTGATGGCACCGATTTTGCGAAGATGTGTTTGCTCGGATTCGCGGAATGTTCGAGCGAGTGTCCGTGCTCTGTACATGATCAATGGTCAAGTTTAAGAGAATCACTCTATAAGATGCTTGCAGGCCGGAACATTGCCGAACTGACTGGTAGCGTGACGAAGCTTGAGGTTTCCAGT
>CAYJNF010000286.1:0-5360 GCA_964370915.1 uncultured Chitinophagales bacterium | reverse complement strand
CTTTTCACTCATGTCGGTCGCTGTTCAAGTATACTCCTTCGGTCGCAACTCACACGCCCCACCAATAACTCACCTTCAGCAGCAGCGCGTCGTCGTGCGGTAACTTAAATGCATCACGGAACTGCGGACCGAAGTCAATGCTGTAGTCGTCGATAAAATCGTTGCGCGATTGCGTCCAGACGAGGAAGAGCGTGCTGCCGGGAAGATACTCCCAGCGCAGAAGAATGTTGGACTGAAAGCTAATTGTATTAAAGTCGTACTGTTGCTGTGGATAGGAAACTAATTCTCCGTTTGCATCAAGCGAGCGGTAATTTCCATATCGACCTTTGGGCAGCAGCATTTGGGTGTAGAACTGCAGTGAGATCGTCCGTGTGAACGTGAGGATACCGCGCATGGCAAATTCAATGTCCGCGAGATCGCGGTCGGCTATCAAACTGCGCCCCAGCGTATCCGCCGAAATCCGCCGCGACGCAAAATCGAACACGCCTGTTTCCTCGTTCGTCGTCTTCTCGATATACATCAACGGCGTCAGCTCGATCCACGACGTTGGGCGCACTGTCACACCAACCAGCGCCCCGATGCTCGACTTTCTCTTCTCATCGAATTTGAAATCCGTTGTGAGCGAGATGCTCACCGGCTTCCGCTCGTCTGTCGTGATCGCCGCTTGCAGCCAAAAGTTCACCGGACGCAGATACAGTCCGTTGATGCCTCGCTGTCGATCGTCGTAGGCGTGGTCGTTGATGACAAAGCGCAGCGTTGAGCGCCAGAAGTTCGTCCAATCTGCAGCGAACGTTGCGTCAATCTGCGCGAGCGTGCGCGCGTCGTCCCAGTTCCATCGTACTTCAGGAACAACAGAGAGTGAGTACCGACGGAGCCAGCCTTCAGCTCTGTTTTCACGATACAACAATTGTACATAGCCGCCGTGATACCGCGGCTGGGCAAAGTAGCCGAGGTCGTTGGAGTTGAAATTTGCACTGAAGAAATTGTACGACAGTGTGTAGTACCAATGCTCGGCTGCAATCCGGGAAAATAGCAATCGCCCCGCGGACCCGTCCGGATTGTTGCGCGTGCTTGAGGAATGCACGCCGGCAAGATATCCGTCGAGTGTGTACGCGCCATCGTCGAACCGGGCATTCCAATCTACGCCGCCGCTGAATGCCGGCAACGTCGCATCCCGTGCAGCGACAGTTGCAATGCCGCCAAGCCACGAGTTGCCGAACTCCTGTTTCACTCTCACAGCATTGTACGTACCGCGCGGCTCGGTGCGAATTGTCGACCTCAAGCCGGCGCGGTCGCGCACAACAGCATTCTCCTCATCCGTTGCCGAGGCAAGAACGCCGAGCGAGAATCCGGATTCTGTATGCCCTGTCATTTTCAGCGCGCCGAGAATGGTTGTTGCCCGGGGATTCTCCTCGACCGTCACATCCGGCAGACTTGCGACATAGCTGCTGTACAACGGAATCTGTCCGATGCGGCGGGAATAAAAAAGTCCAAGCGGTGTGTTGTCAACGGCGTTCCCGAACTCGAACAGTTGGGAACCCTCGACGAAGAACGGACGCTTTTCGGGATAGAGCGTTTCGAAGACGGTGAGATTGAGAATCGACTGATCCACTTCCACCTGCCCGAAGTCGGGATTGATCGCAGCATCGAGCGTGAAGTTGCGGCTGATGCCGTACTTGATATCAAGCCCGGCGTTCTCCGCGAAGTCCGATTTGCTCGGACGATACGACGTCTCCGTTTCAAATTCGGCTGTCGCCGAGACGTACGGAATCACGCTCAGATGCAGCGGCGGTTGAATGCTCGCAATGCCGTCAACATGTCCCCACTTATCAATCAGCAAGCGCTCCGAGCTTGGCACCATCACCCATTCATCCGTTTCGCGCTTGCGACTGATGTAGCGCCGAAAGTTGATGCCCCAATCATAGTTCTGTCCCTCTCGCGGCGAGCCGCCTTGCGGTGAGAACCGGAATGCATTGTACGGAATGACAAACTCCGCCGACCACCCCTCGCGATGCCGGGCAGTGTTCACCTGCCACACAGCGTCGTAACTCAGGTCATACACATTGCCATCCTGCGAAAGAAATCCATCGCTCTGCACACCGGCAACATTTGTCGAGAACACAAATGCGGTTTGATGATCGTGATACGAATCGATCTGCACCGTGAATCGATCTGCTTCCGATGTTCTGTCGCGGCGGGTGAGTTGTGAAACGATGCCCCGCGGGTCGCCGTCATAACAAATCACACCCACATAGAGCGCGTTATCGTCAAACAGAATGCGGACAGAGGTTTGCTCGGTGGGGGCGGCGCCTTCTTCGGGATAGAATTGGGTGAAGTCGGAAACCGGGTGTGCAGCTTGCCAACGCCAATCGTGGAGCAAACCATCCTGCACGATCCGACCGTCGCAGCGCACCGCGCGAATAGTTTTTGCTGAATTGCCTCCAAGCGCGGTCGAAGCGATGATCGTATAAACGAGAAGAAGTCCTCTGGCGAATCGCATGCAGTCAGGAAGTGAAGTGTGATCAAGGGTGAGTCCTTCGTCAAGATAGGCTTAGCCTCGCAGAAAATCAACGGTGCGGCTCTGTTGATGGGGCTACAGGTGGTGTTCCCCGTCCAGATCGTGCACAGTGCCGCGAAGCGGGACGAACTACGTCGGCGCAAAGCGTGTCGCCCAATGCTCGGCAGAGTTTAAGGTGCGTTGACAATTGATCGTTCAGAATTCTCAGTTCACAATTCACTATTAAGCATTGTCTGGATCTCACGAGTCGTTCAACGCCCTTCGGGGTTGCGGGACGGTTTGCTCTCGTCGCATTCACATTGAAGTCCTTCGGACTTCCCAGTCATAGGTTTGTTGACAATCGATCGTTTAGAATTCACAGTCCACCATTAAGCATTGATCTGTTACGCAATCCATCACTCCAATAATCCAGCAATCCACTCCTTCCATCCATCCTCTTTCCCCTTCTGTGAAAATCTGTGCAATCTGTGGCTCACGAATAATCCCTTGCGTATATTACGTGCGACTCACATCCTTCGGACACTCCGTCCCGATATGAAAAAGCAATCAGGACTTCGTTCAGAATGACGAGGCAACAACCGACCCGCGCACATCCTCCCATCTCACATGAAACGCTACTTCAACTTCGACCTGCATCAGACAAGTTACCGTCAAGAAATTCTGGCCGGCGCGACAACGTTCGTCACGATGGCATACATCATCATCGTCAATCCGGCAATACTTGAAGCCGCAAAGATCCCGCGCGAGGCGACGGTGACGGCAACAATCCTTGCCGCCGCATTCGGCACGTTGATGATGGGTGTGTACGCGAAGCGGCCGTTCGCCGTTGCGCCGCTGATGGGAGAGAATGCATTCATCGCGTTCACCGTTGTCAATGTGTTGGGGTACTCATGGCAAAGCGCTCTGACCGCCGTGTTTCTCAGTGGCATCCTCTTCGCGTTGCTTACCGTCATCAAACTTCGGAGCTATCTCGCTCACGCGATTCCTGCTTCGTTGAAACATAGCTTCGCGGTTGGTATCGGGCTGTTCCTCGCATTCATCGGTCTGAACGAGACCGGCATTGTGACGCTTGGTGTTGCCGGCGCGCCGGTAAAGATGGGAAACTTCCGTGACCCGTCTGTCCTTCTTGCCATCGCGGCGTTTCTTCTAACGACATGGTTGATCATCAGGCGGGTACGTGCAGCGATCATCATTGGAATACTGATCATTGCGGGAATTTCGTTTGCACTCGGCATCACTCCGCTGCCGGAGAAGATCATTAGCATGCCATCAAGCTTGAGTCCGATTGCCTTGCAGCTGGATTTCGGGAGTGTGTTTCAGTGGGGAATGTTTCCCATCGTTCTCACTGTGTTCGTGATGGTGTTTGTGGATACGCTTGCGACGCTCTTTCGATTGTCATCGCGGGCGAATCTTCTGGATGCGGACGGCAATCTCCCCGACATCGAAAAGCCGATGCTCACCGATGCCGTTGCAACATCAGTCGCGGCATTACTCGGGACAACGACGACCGGAGCATACATCGAATCAGCGGCTGGCATTGAGGCGGGCGGGAGAACAGGCTTCACATCTGTGGTTGTAGCCGTACTTTTCTTGCTTGCACTCTTCTTCGGTCCGTTGCTCGTTTCCATTCCTGCACATGCATATGCGCCGTCCCTCATCATCGTTGGACTGTTGATGCTCGAGCCAATCAAGAGAATTCCATTTGACGATTACACGGAGCTCGTTCCCGCGTTCATCACCATAATCCTGATGGTGTTTACGTTTAACATCGGCATTGGGATGACGGCAGGATTTGTTGCCTATCCTCTCTTGAAATTGTTGACGGGAAGAACTCGTGAAGTGAGCAGCGGAATGTGGGTGCTGGCGGGATTGTCGTTGCTCTTCTTTGTGCTGACGCCGCACTAATCACACAAAACGAAAGTGCCCTCATAGAGAGGGCGGCTCTGTATTGATTCAACTTGAAGAACTGAACCGCCATGACGTCAAGCAATACGCGAAATCGCCATGGCGTCTTGGCGGTTCATGTTTTCACTTCACCCTGAAGAACTCAATCCGTCGATTGCGTTGTCTGCCATCAGACGTGAAGTTCGAGTCGATCGGATAATCCTGGCCGTGACCTGTTGCCGTGATGCGCGATCCGTCGATTCCCCGATTCGCCAACCACATCCGGACGGCATCGGCTCGTCGTTGCGACAGCCTATCGTTTGTTGCACGCGATCCCGTGTTGTCCGTGTGTCCGCGGATTTCAACCGTCATCGCCGGATGATTCTGCAGCGTGTTGAGCGCGAGACCGAGTATCTCTTCAGAAACCGGAGAGATAATCGCGCTGCCGGTTCTGAACACAATTCCTTCGAGAACGATTGGCTTGCCGACTTCGGTGTTAAGCTCGTTCTTCTGCACAAGGTCATCACGACTCAACAGAGGATTGGTGCTGCGTTTCACTTCAATGCCATCTTCAACGGAGCCGAGGTCAGTGTCCTTGTTGCGCGGATCGGTCCGGTACAAGAGCACTTCGTTGCCATCGGTGAGTACATCGCCATCCGTATCGGCGCGGAGCGGCAGAGTGCCATATTTCTGTGTTTCATCACCATCACTCAATCCATCAGAATCTGTGTCCGCCTTCGTCGGATCAGTGTCATACTTCAGAACTTCCATTCCGTCATTCAGACCGTCGAAGTCCGTGTCCGCTTTGTTGGGAAAAGTCTTGTAGGTCGTTACTTCAACGCCGTCGGGGAGATTGTCGCCGTCCGAATCACTTTTCAGGGGATCAGTATTGTAACGCCAGACCTCTGCACCGTCGTTGAGTCCGTCGCCATCGCTGTCGGCGTTGTAGGGATTGGTT
>CAYJNF010000285.1:3702-5413 GCA_964370915.1 uncultured Chitinophagales bacterium | reverse complement strand
ACATACAGCGACGAGAAGAGAAGTACATCGAGGAGAACACGTTATGTCAGGTCATTCAAAATGGGCAACGATCAAGCGCAAAAAGGGAGCCACCGATGCGGCGCGCGGTCGCCTCTTCACACGCCTTATCAAAGAAATCACGATCGCTGCGCGCGATGGCGGCGGCAACCCCGACGGTAATCCTCGCCTGCGTCTTGCAATCAATACGGCAAAAGCCGCGAATATGCCGGCAGATAATATTAAGCGGGCAATCCAAAAAGGAACCGGCGAGCTGCCGGGTGTTTCGTACGAAGAGGTTACGTACGAAGGCTATGCCCCTGGCGGCGTTGCCATTCTTGTCGAATGCGTGACCGACAACAGCACACGAACCGTTTCGGAAATGCGGCACATTTTCTCGCGCAACAATGGCAACATGGGCACAAGTGGAAGCGTTGGCTGGATGTTCCACAAAAAGGGACAGATCATTGTTGCGAAGCCCGGGCAATCAAAACCTTTGAGTGAAGACGATTTGATGGGGATTGTTCTTGACGCCGGGGCTGATGACTTACAGTCCGATGAATCGGGGTTCACCATCACAACAACCCCTCAGGCATTTGAAACAGTCAAGAAGGCCATCGAAGAAAAAGGAATCCTGACCGAGAGTGCGTCCGTACAGATGGTCCCCGAAAACACGATCAAGGTAACAGGCAAAGAAGCCGAGCAAACTCTTCGCCTGATGGAAGCCCTCGAAGAACACGACGATGTTCAGAATGTGTACGCAAACTTCGACATCGACGAAAAGGAGATGGCGGCGCTCAATGCGTAAGCGTCCAAAAACGCTGAGCGAAGCGAAGAGCCTCACACTTCATGATAAAAACGAATCAGGATTGCAGCTTCGCTCACTGCCTGCTTCGTTGGCGCGAAAGAAGCCAGGCGCTGCCCGCAACAACGCGGTCGTAGTCGTTCTCGGCGTTGATCCGGGCACGCTCAATACGGGCTACGGAATCGTGTCACGCGAGAATAACCAGGTTCGCTTGCTTGCATCGGGCTGCATAACAAATGGCAGCGACTCATCGATGCCGCTCCGGCTCAAAAAGATATACCTGGAACTACGAACAGTGATTGCACAATATCACCCCGATGAGTTTGCCATTGAATCGGCCTTCTATGGTAAGAATGCTCAATCGGCTTTGAAGCTGGGACATGCACGTGGTGTGTCCATTCTCGCAGCGGTGGAAAACGAGATCCCTACAACCGAGTACTCTCCCCGTGAAGTGAAGCGGGCAGTTGTGGGCTCTGGCGCGGCATCGAAGGAGCAAGTGCAATTCATGGTGAAGTCGTTGCTTGGCATTACAAATTCCAAAATGCTCCACGATACGTCGGATGCTCTGGCAATCGCCATCTGCCACGCCCAGCGCATGACAACACCAACAGCGAAGCACAACGACTGGAAATCGTACATTGAAGCGCATCCCGAAAAGGTGGCTGCAAAACGATGAGCGGGCAACCTTCGCGTCTTAGTGCCTTCGCGGTCTTCTTCTCTCTTCAAAGGATGGAACCGTGATTTCTGCTTTGCGCGGCACGCTACTTTCAAAGTCTGCAACCGAACTGCTCATCGATGTTCAGGGCGTGGGCTACAGTGTTAGCATTCCGCTTTCAACATATGAGAGAGTTGGTGAAGTAAATGCAGCGATCAGTATCCTCACGTACCTCCACGTCCGCGAAGATCTAC
>CAYJNF010000285.1:0-3692 GCA_964370915.1 uncultured Chitinophagales bacterium | reverse complement strand
ACGGAAGAAGAACGCAATCTTTTCAAACTCCTGATTTCGGTCTCGGGCATCGGGCCGAAAATGGCGCAGAGCATCCTCTCGGGCATTTCCGCCGCCGATCTCACGAACTACATTCGCGAGGGCAATCACTTCGCATTGACGAGAATTCCCGGTGTTGGAAAGAAGATAGCCGAACGACTCGTTGTAGAGCTTCGCGAGAAAATTGAGAAAGTCGATATCCCCTCCTCGCTCCCGCCGGCATCCTCGCAAGCACAGACTTCAATTCGCTCAGAAGCGCTACTTGCATTGACGTCGCTCGGATACAATCGAGCAGTCGCGGAGAAAGCATTGCGTACGGCTATTCAAGATACTAATGGAAAAGATGTGAGTGTTGAGGTGCTGATTAAGGCCGCGCTGAAGCACGCAAGTGGGAAGTAGGATCTTCGTGATAACCTTGGAGCTACAAACGCGTGACATTGAGATTCAGGGACAACAAGTCCTACGCTATTCTAATCCCGTTCGTCATGGCTTCATTGGGAATTACGTAGTCCATGATGAAGTCGGCCGGATTGTATGCAAGAGGCGAGATCCTCAAGTCGATATCGTATCGCATCATGGCAATCGTGAGGCTGTCTTCGAATCTCGACTTCGTGAATTGAGGAGAGACAATCACAACATCAATGTCACTGTCCTCGTGATAATTGCCGCGGGCGTACGAGCCATAGAGATAGGCCTGCTCAACAGGGATCTTGTTCATGCGGAGCTTTGCGACATAGCGCATCGCAATGGCTATTGCCTCACGAGTTCCCTCATTCTCAGCCGGAACTGTTCCGTTTTTTCTATGCATGACGCTGTGTACTCTTTCGTCGCAAGTTGATATGCAGTGAGCTTTTCTTCAGGATACCTCGCTTCGATAACAAACCGATTCATCTCTTCAAAGAATAGTCTGGTACTGTTGTCAAGAGGAAGGTCGCATCTGTCTGCCAACAAAACCAGATCGTGTGAGTACGGGGGCATCCGCGTGGTTTTCTTGACAACTAAAGCCTTCAAAGACTTCTCGATCACGAGATGGCAGAAAAAGCAACAATACTGATAGTGCCTACCGAGCGCGAACATATGCCTCGCTGCTTCGAAGTCATTCTCAGAAGTTGAAAGCCAATACTCGATTTGTTTCGCCACGTCGATTTCCACGAAGAAAACATACACAAGGGAACAGCAAAAATCAACCGTTGTATTTCAACACAAGCTGTCTTACCTTCTACCAATGAAATCCGACTACACATCTCCCGAACGAAATCCTGCCGAATCCGAATTTGATCAGGCGTTACGACCGCTCACCTTCGACGAATTCTTCGGGCAGGAGAAGATTACGGACAACCTCAAGGTATTCATCAGCGCCGCGAAACAGCGCAATGAAGCACTTGACCACGTGCTGCTCACCGGTCCGCCAGGGCTTGGCAAGACAACGCTCGCGCACATTATTGCCAACCAGATGGGAAGCAACCTCAAGATGACTTCCGGTCCTGTGCTCGACAAGCCCGGCGATCTTGCAGGCCTGCTCACCAATCTGCAGGAGGGTGACGTACTGTTCATCGATGAGATTCACCGGCTCAATGCCGTGGTCGAAGAATACCTTTACTCTGCAATGGAGGACTTCCGCCTTGACATCATGATCGACTCGGGACCAAGCGCGAGAAGCATCCAACTGTCATTGCCAAAGTACACACTCATTGGCGCAACAACGCGGGCCGGACTTCTCACCGCCCCGCTGCGTGCACGATTCGGCATTGCCAACCGCCTTGACTACTACGACACCGACACTCTGTTTGAGATCATTCTGCGCTCGGCAAAAATCCTCGGGGTGAAAATCGACAAGGATGGCGCAAAGGAGATCGCCCGCCGTTCGCGGGGCACGCCGCGTATTGCCAACCGCTTGCTCCGGCGTTGCCGCGACTTTGCCCAGGCGGAAGTTAAGCTTGCCCACGCAAAAGGTATCATCTCAAAAGAAGTCGCTGATTACTCGCTCAAGGCGCTTGAAGTTGATGAACATGGATTGGATGAGATGGACAAACGCATTTTGTTGTGTCTGATTGAGAAGTACAACGGAGGTCCGGTTGGTGTGAATACGCTCGGCGTTGCTGTAGGTGAAGAAGCAGGCACAATCGAGGAAGTGTACGAGCCGTATCTGATTCAGGAAGGATTCATCAAACGAACTCCCCGCGGACGCGAGGCGACCGAGCTTGCGTACAGGCATTTCAAACTGATTCCGCCCGCAAGTCAGCAACCGAGTTTGTTTCAATGAGTTTCCCCACATGAGTTTGAATTTTTTCCTATAGGAATCGTATGCCATTCGACAAAGACCTTACATCAATTCAGGAAGTGCGTGACGCGCTGGTCAAGGCAAAAGCCGCGCAACTCGAATTCAGAAATTACTCGCAGGAACAGGTCGACAAAGTCGTGAAGGCGATGGCAGATGCGGGCTACGCTGAAGCCGCCCGGCTCGGACGTATGGCCAGCGATGAAACCGGATTCGGAAAACCTGAAGACAAGCAGAAGAAGAACGAGTTTGCGACACGACGCGTGTGTGAGTCGATACGGAATCTCAAGACCGTCGGCATTGTTGAGGAAGATCGTGACAGAAAGGTGTTCAAGATTGCCGAGCCGATGGGTGTTGTTGCTGCGCTCATCCCGTCCACAAATCCAACATCCACCGTGATGTTCAAGGCAATCATTTCTGTGAAGGCGAGAAACGCCTGCGTTGCGAGTCCGCACCCGCGGGCAGTCAACTGCACCAACGAGGCAATGAACGTTGTGCGTGATGCCGCGGAGAAAGCCGGCGCCCCCAAACATCTGCTCCATTGCATTGGTACTCCGACGATCGAGGGGACGAACGAACTCATGCGCCACAAGTTGACAGCGGTAATTCTCGCAACGGGAAGCAATCAGATGGTGAAGGCAGCGTACAGCTCGGGCAAACCGGCATACGGTGTTGGATCGGGGAATGTCCCCGCATTCATCGAGCGAACTGCGAACGTGAAGAAGGCAGTCGCTGACATCATTTCCGGAAAGCAATTCGATTATGGAGTGCTCTGCTCAACAGAGTCTGCTCTCGTGTGTGATGCGCCTGTTCGGACTCAAGTCATTGAAGAGTGCAAGAAGCGCGGTGCATACTTCGTTGCGGGCGAAGAGAAAGACCGGCTCGCGCGGCTCATGTTCAGCGAGCGGGGCGCCATCAATCCCGATGTTGTTGGGAAGTCACCTGTGTGGATCGCACAACAAGCCGGGATCAGTGTCCCTGCAAACACCACGGTGTTAATTGCAGAAGTTCAGGGAGTAGGGCGAGAGTATCCATTGTCGCGGGAGAAGCTCTCCCCCGTCCTCTCGTTTTACAGTGAAGATGGTTGGCGGGATGCCTGTCATCGGTGCATTGAGTTGCTGGAGTTTGGCGGCATCGGACATACGATGGTTATCCATTCGAAAGACAATGACATCATCATGAAGTTCGCGCTTGAGAAACCGGCATTTCGCATTCTCGTCAACACGCAGGCGGCTCTTGGCGCGGTTGGTTACACCAACGGCCTCGATCCTTCGATGACACTCGGCCCCGGCACCTGGGGCGGCTCGATCATTTCCGACAACGTCACCGCGCGGCATCTTCTCAATTACAAGCGCCTTGCCTTCGAGACAAACCCGATCAATCCTGAAGATGGTCA
>CAYJNF010000284.1:0-5431 GCA_964370915.1 uncultured Chitinophagales bacterium | reverse complement strand
CGGCACGACCGACGACAATGTGCATTGGCAGAATGCCATTGTGTTGATCAACGAATTGATCCGCCAGAACAAGCAAGCTGAGACGATGTTCTATCCCGGACGAAAGCACGGAATTTCCGGAGACAACGCCACGCGGCACTTGTATACGCTGATGACAAATTATCTTCTTGAAAAACTGTAATTGCGCGATGCTCACAGGCAGCATAAAGTGGAAACAGTTTCTGCGCATTGGCATTCTCGTCACTGGGCTTGTCGTCCTGTCGTCGTGTATGGGGGAGAAGCCGGTGAAGCGGCTTGAGGAGCTGCAGGCTTTGCGTGGGAAACCGCCAGAGGATGTTCTTGCGTTGCTCGGCGAGCCGAAGGTGATTGATTCTTCAGCGAGCTCCAGTGAGCGCATTTGGGGATATTATCAAGTGATGATCCGTTCTGAAGTCGATGCGAAACCCCGCCAACGAACTGTGCTTGTTGTGTTGAGGAAAAAGGAAACGCAATTCATTGTCGACGAGGTTCGCATACCCTGACCTTGTTGAGTGATCGCGGCTTTACATCCTACCTTCAAATCATTACCTTTTCTACGCTTCTGAGTCGAAACTGTTCTTCAAACGTGGTATGGCGAAACACGTTCATCACAAACATTTCTCATTGGATGAAGCGCGACGCGAGCTGACGACGGTTCATGCGCTCGCGAGCAAACTTGTTGAGCTGAAACATCAACTCGAAGTCAAAGGATGGGACGTGTACCGGCATCAGTATTTTGGGGGACGGGGGCCAAACGGGAACGGAAGTTTTCCCGCTGAAATGGAAACGTTGATCGAGATCGTACGAGGTCTTGAGGAGCGTGGCATTGTTGTCAAGGGTCTTGATGATGGACTGATCGACTTTCCACACATCCGCGAAAACGGAGAAGAGGTGTATTTGTGTTGGAAGTTGGGCGAGAATGACATCAAGCATTGGCACCGGATTGAAGATGGTTTTGCCGGACGAAAGAGCATTGATGAACTGTGATTCGTCGGAGTGCAAGAGGTTCTTTTGCATGACCTTAAACCATACATCGTTCCGGCTGGTCAAATACGGTGATAGTTGAAGAATGTACTCAGTATGAAGTTGGTTAAATGTCTTTTATAGGGATTGCATGAAGAAGAAAACGTGGTTATGGATTGTGATCGGGGCCGTCGTGATACTTGGGGGAGGCTTCCTCTGGCTGAAAAATGGCAACGGGGACAAAGTCAGTTATCGTACAGCAAAGATCGAGCGGGGTGACATTACAGTTGCCATCAGCGCGACCGGCACACTCAGTGCGGACACAACCGTGCAAGTCGGTTCACAGGTCTCAGGGCGCATTGCAAAACTGTATGCCGACTTTAACAGTAATGTGAGGAAAGGCGATCTGCTTGCGCAGCTCGACCCGACATTTCTCGAGGCGGCAATGAACCAGGCAAAGGCAGGCGTTGCCCGGGCGCGTGCTTCACTGAATCAGGCGCAGCGTGATTTTAATCGCATTCAGGAATTGTTTGCGAAGAATCTCGTCTCTCAGGCGGATATGGATGCCGCCGTGACCAATCTGGAATCTGCGAAGGCAAGTCTTCTGCAAGCAGAGGCGCAGATGGAGGGGGCAGATGTGAATTTGAAATATGCAACCATTCGTTCGCCGATCAGCGGTGTGGTGATTTCACGAAACGTCGATGTCGGGCAGACGGTCGCAGCGAGTCTCTCTGCGCCAACGTTGTTCGAAATAGCGAATGACCTTCGGAAGATGCAGGTAAAGGCAAGCGTGGACGAGGCGGACATCGGCAACGTGAAGAAGGGGCAAGACGTCACATTCCGCGTCGATGCATTCCCGAGCGATGAGTTCGCCGGCAGAGTTCGCGAGATCAGGTTGGCTCCAGTGATGACGCAAAATGTCGTTACCTACGTGGTGATCATCGATGTCGAGAATCCGGATATGAAACTCATGCCCGGCATGACGGCAACAATTTCCATTACAGTCGCTTCGAAATCAGACGTCCTGCGTGCGCCGATCCAAGCAATAAAATTCAGTCCACCTGATGCAGAACAATTGTTGGACAGTTTGCGGGCAAAGCGTATGCAACAACCGGACAGTGCTCGTGCGAATCGATGGCAGCGGGAACGGGGCAGAGATGGTCAACGTGCATCTGGCAGACCGAATCGGGCGGTGTTATGGGTGTTGGAGGATGGCAAGCCCCAGCCGCACATGGCAGGCGCTGGTCTTCAGGATGGACGCTTCGTCGAACTGGCTCGCACGAATCTGAAAGAGGGTGATGAAGTGATAATTTCCATGACAGGACTGCAGGCAGATTCGCCACAAGCGACACAAAATCCGTTTGCACCAAGCATGCCGGGTGGCGGAGGTCGAAGGAGAGGATTCTGATGAACATCGTCGAAACATTACTCATCGCAGTCGATTCACTGCTGCGGCAAAAAACTCGCGCGCTGCTGACGATGCTGGGCATCATCATTGGTGTGGGCGCTGTGATCTCAATGGTGGCAGTGGGGCAGGGGGCGCAGTCGGCGGTTGAATCGCAGATTGCGAGTCTCGGAACAAACGTCCTGATTATTTTTCCGGGATCGACTCAGCAGGGCGGCGTACGATCCGGCGCCGGTTCGCGAACATCCTTGACGCTGGGCGATGTCAATGCGATTCGCGAACAATGCCCGGCGGTTGCACTCGTCAGCCCGAATACGCGAGTGGGACGTCAGGTTGTTGCGGGCAACATGAACTGGGGAACGTCGATTCAGGGTGGCTCGCCGGAATTCTTTCAGATTCGCGATTGGCAGCTTGCCACAGGCGATTTCTTTACCGAGCAAGACGAGCGTGGCTCGACCAAAGTGTGTTTACTGGGGCAAACTGTTGTGCAGAATCTCTTTGGCGGGCAGGACCCGATTGGACAGATTGTAAGAATTGGAAATCTTCCGTTTATCGTTATGGGTACACTGGGATCCAAGGGTCAAACCACATGGGGACAGGACCAGGATGACATCGTCGTCGCGCCGTTCTCAACCGTGCAACGAAAGATTCAGGGTGTTGATCATGTCGGGTCGATTCTGATCTCGGCTGTGTCGAAGGAGATGATTCCGACTGCACAACGGGAGGCGACTGATCTTCTGCGTGTGCGGCACAAGATTCAGCCGTGGGAGGAGGACGATTTCACCATTCGCAATCAATCGGAAATTGCCAATGCCGCGACCGCAACGTCAAGCATCATGACGATGTTGTTAGGGAGCATTGCTTCAGTCTCATTAATTGTAGGGGGAATCGGCATCATGAACATCATGCTGGTTTCCGTCACCGAGCGAACTCGTGAGATTGGCATCCGGATGTCGATTGGCGCCCGGCGACGCGACATTCTTCAGCAGTTTCTCATTGAGGCAATGATGCTTAGCGTCGCGGGTGGCCTGGTGGGTATTGCACTCGGTCTTGCAAGTTCCAACCTCATTTCAAAGTTTGCCGGCTGGCCGATATTCGTCTCGCCTTCAGCGGTTGGACTGGCGTTTCTTTTTTCAGGACTTGTCGGGGTGTTTTTTGGATTCTATCCCGCACGCAAGGCTGCGGCGTTGAGTCCGATTGAAGCGCTGAGATACGAGTAGAATGCCGGACCGCTTTCCATAGTTGTTGGAGGATAGGATTCTCAACTATGCCTCAACGCAATCGAGCAAGGATTGCTTTTGCTCCCTCAAAATCTTTTCCTTCCTCGGCGCCGACTGCCTTGTAGAAGTCGCACACAATGCAATTGGCAAGATTGGAAGCGAACGTTCCCTGAACCTTCCCGCCGCAAAAAGTTCCGGAGAGCGCCCAAAACCCCCGTCCACCATTTTTCCCTCCGTGCATAAGGTTCACTCGGGTTTCTACCGCTGCGGGACAAATTCCAAGTTCGGCAACCTTTGCGCCCCCTGGTTGCCTCCCACATTTCTTCACTTCCCAACAGTTCTGTTTGTTCATAGTCTGTTCTTTCTGAGGTTGACTGTCTATGTCTACGCAATTTACGTGCCGCCTGGCCATAGGATATTATGAGCAGTCATAAGCACAAGTTGTCTTTGCGAGACTGAGGTAAGCTGTAAATTGAAGAAACCACATTGGGGCGATTGAAGCTGCTCTTGTCCGAGATACTGGCATGCATCTGATTTTTGGTTTTTGCATATTCTCTTGAATTGAGGAATCTGCTATCGCAAATTCCACTAATAATCACATTCCAACTTTCCTGACTACTCGTGACAATGTTTGCCGAATTCTTCTCAAAGCTTAGCAAGTCCGAACAGGGTCTTGCCCGATCGCTGACAACTCCCGAGAAAATTCAGGCGTTCTTGGACAGCATTCCCTACACTATCGATGCCCTCTTCAGGTGGTACACGATCGTGTAGCCCATTGCTTTGACGGCGCGTTGTTTGCAGCCGCAATGCTCCGACGAATCGGCCATGATCCACTCATTGTCGATCTCTTGCCAAACAAACGAGACGATGACCATATTCTTGCCCTGTACGAAGTTGGCGGGCATTGGGGGGCAGTGGCAAAATCCAATTTCAGCGGGCTGCGATATCGGGAGCCAATCTTTAAGACGTTGCGTGAACTGGTGCTCTCGTATTTCGAACATTTTTATAACGTGAAGGGTGAAAAGACGCTTCGCGCGTATTTGACTCCGTTGAACTTGAAAGCATTCGACAGATATAGATGGATGACCGACAACGATTCACTGATTCGCATCGAGAAACGGCTGTTCGCGATGCGCCCGATTCCGATTTTGAACAAAAGCATGATTGCGCGTCTTGCTCGCGTTGATAACCGATCGTACCGCGCTGGCATGCTCGGTGCGGATGCGGCCGGTCTCTACCGTCCTTGAATTGCCCAAAGAGTAGTGAGGGGTTTTTGATCTTGCATCCGAGTGCCAACCCGAGTGGACCAATGCACAGAACCGATCACAATTTTCGGACTATACTCATGCGACTAATTAATAGCCAAGTTGTTTACCTACTGACGAGCATTATCATTGCATCGTCAGCACATACACAAGTTTTCTATAATTCGCCAAGAGTCCGGAATGTAATGAAGGCTATAAAGAACTCAGTCGTGTTGCTGGACAAGAAGTATGCTGCAAATCAGTTTTCCCCCCACGGTACTGGGTTTGTTCTTGAGGATTCAACAAACAAATCGATATTTCTAGTCACCAATGCTCATGTCTTTGGTGACTATGACACATTGTACATGCGCTTGAACTTGACTCAGCAAGCAAAAGCTAGGGTCGGCAAAAAATCGATAGGAGGCCCGTACAGATCCCCCATCATCCTCAAAAAGTCTGGCAAGCGATTATGGAAGACCCACCCCAAGAATAACCAACTAGCATTTGCTCCAGATACCGTGAGAAGGGTTATTGACATCGGAGTGCTTGAGATAGGGCAACTATTCAAGGACCCCTCTAAA
>CAYJNF010000283.1:0-5435 GCA_964370915.1 uncultured Chitinophagales bacterium | reverse complement strand
ACGGCTGCATCGACGTTGCCGACTCAGGAATTCGGCTATGTCTTTCGCAATTGCAAACTGATTGCAGACAGCAATGCAACGAAAGTGTACCTGGGCCGGCCCTGGCGATTGTATGCTTACACTGCGTTTGTCAATTGTGAACTCGGCTCGCATATACTTCCCGAAGGATGGCACAATTGGAGCAAGCCGGAAGCAGAAAAGACTGCGCGCTATGCCGAGTATAACAGCGTCGGACCCGGAGCAAATCCCAGGGCGAGGGTTGAATGGTCTCGTCAGCTGACCAGCGAAGAAGCTGCCCGACTTACTCCGCAGAACGTCTTACGAGGATTCGACAATTGGGATCCGGCAAAATCAGACGAATAGAATGAAACAGCTCATAATTCTGGCGCTCGCACTCACTGTCACTGGCGTGTCGGATGCCAATGCGCAGGAGTTCATGCGCATCTGGCCCGACGGCAACATGCCGAACTCAAAAGGCATCGCCGTCAATGACAGCATTTCCGGCGAACGTATCTGGCAAGTCGGGATACCGGGAATGTGGACGTTCTTTCCGTCGGTCGAAGAAAACAGGGGCGGCGCGGTCATTATTCTTCCCGGTGGAGGTTATCAGCGTCTCGCGTATGTGAAGAGCGGGCTCCAACTCGCAAAGTGGTTCAACACGTTTGGCATCACTGCGCTCGTCTTGAAGTATCGACTCCCGCATTCTCCCGATCTCAAAGAGCGGGCAATTGCCCCGATGCAGGATGCACAGCGCGCAATGCGCATTGTACGGGCGAACGCGACACGCTGGGGAATCAATCCGGAGAAGATCGGCGTGTTGGGAACGTCCGCCGGCGGGCATCTTGCCTCAACGATGGGAACACACTTCGAGGATGTCTCGGCAGTTGGGGATTCGCTCGACAAGTTCTCCTATCGACCCAACTTCCTGATTCTGATCTCGCCGGTCATTGACCTCGGAACGTATGCGCATGTCGGAAGTCGTGACAACCTTCTCGGACCGAATCCTTCCCGCTCACTCATCGATGCGTGGTCAAATCAGCTGCATGTTGCACGGGCAACCCCGCCGACATTTCTCGTTCACGCAGTGAACGATAAGACGGTCCCCCTTCGCAACAGCCTGATGTTTTATCAAGCGTTGGTCGACAGCAGTGTGTCTGCCAGCTTTCACGTGTTTCCTCACGGAGCGCACTCAATTGCTTTGCGCGACAATCCCGGCTCGACTGAATTGTGGTCAACGTTGTGCGAAATATGGATGAAGGAGATGAGGTTTGTCGAGGCAAAAGAATAAAACACCCGGTCCGCTCCAGTTCAATAACTCTCGACATTGAAGGATCAAATGCTAACACTCGGCTATGATATCGGCAGTTCTTCCATCAAGTGCGCAATCATGGATTGTGAAAGCGGTCAGACGGTAGCCCATGGCTCTCATCCGGCTGAAGAGATGGAGATACAATCTCCGCAACCCGGTTGGGCTGAACAGGATCCAGAATTGTGGTGGGAGTATGTCGTCACGCTGACGCAGCGATTGATCCGTGGAAAAACAATCGATCCGACAACGATCAAGAGCATCGGCATCTCCTATCAGATGCACGGACTCGTGCTGGTCGATGAGCACCATCGCGTGCTGCGTCCTTCGATAATCTGGTGTGATAGCCGCGCAGTCGGTATCGGCAATGAGGCTTTCGCCGCTCTCGGCAGCGACTTCTGTCTCCGGAATCTCCTCAACTCGCCAGGCAACTTCACCGCTTCAAAGCTTCGATGGGTAAGGGAAAACGAACCGGACATCTATACGCGCATGCACAAGGCAATGTTACCGGGTGATTTCATTGCGATGAAGCTGACCGGAGAAATTTCTACTACTGTTTCCGGGCTGTCGGAAGGAATGTTCTGGGACTTCAAGAAAAATTCTCTTTCGTCAGAATTGTTGTATCAGTATGCGATTGATGAGACAGTGCTGCCGGGCGTTCACCCTACATTCTCGATACAGGGATGTCTCACAGCATCGGCCGCGAATCAACTGGGACTTTCCGAAGGAACACCCGTTGCGTATCGCGCCGGTGATCAGCCCAACAATGCATTCTCGCTGAATGTCTTGAATCCAGGCGATATTGCCGCGACTGCTGGGACATCCGGTGTTGTATACGGCGTTAGCGGCAACGTAACGTACGATCCGATGTCGCGCGTAAATCCGTTTGCTCACGTCAACCATTCTGCAACGCAACCGCGTCTCGGTGTGTTGCTTTGCATTAACGGAACCGGCATTCAGAATTCCTGGCTTCGGAAAAATGTCACCGGCGGGCTGTCGTACGCCGATATGAACGCAGCTGCAGCGCAGGCTCCTGTTGGTTCCGGCGGGCTGACAATCCTTCCATTCGGCAATGGCGCCGAACGAATGTTGCAGAACAAGAACATCGGCGCACACACGCACGGCCTGGATTTCAACCGGCACTCGCGAGCCCATCTTCTTCGAGCCGCACAAGAAGGCATCGCTTTCTCATTCAAATACGGCATGGACATTATGCGCGACATGGGATTGGAGCTTCGAACGCTACGGGCAGGTCACGCGAATATGTTCCTCAGCCCGATCTTTACGCAAACACTTGCCGATGTTTCCGACGTGACAATAGAATTGTTTGCTACGGATGGCGCGCAAGGAGCAGCCCGAGGCGCTGCCGTCGGAGCGAAACTCTTCACTTCTTTCGAAGATGCGTTCAAATCTCTCGCCAAGAAAGAAGAGATATCTCCTTCCGAGGCATCGAGACGCGCAACGCAGGACGCGTATGATGTCTGGTTGAAGCACCTGCAACGCCACCTTACATCGCACAATGCAATCGCCGTCACACAATGATTGAGCACAAGGTACTCGGGAAACTGCCGGACTGCCGGAGAGTATCCAAGTACATTCTACCAGAATTCGAATTCCATCTGCTTGAGGCCGGGCGAAATGTATCGGCAAACAACCATGTACCAACTCTCAACCAAATAATCACAGGAGATTCTCCATGAGCGTGCTACAATCTTTCGACTGGGTAGTCATTGCCGCGTACTTCGCACTCATTCTCGGCATTGTCTGGTGGTCCGCAAAGAAACTGAAGAATACATCCGACTCATACTTTCTCGCGGGAAGACAAATGGGTTGGTTTGTTGTCGGCGCGTCGATCTTTGCTTCAAACATTGGTTCAGAGCACCTGGTTGGCTTGTCCGCATCGGGGACGACCGATGGCGTTGCGCTCGCCCACTACGAGTTGCACGCCTGGTGCTTGCTCGTGCTTGGTTGGGTGATGGTCCCCTTTTACATGCGGTCGAAAGTCTTCACAATGCCGGAATTTCTTGAGCGACGGTTTTCGCCTGCAAACCGCACGGTGCTCTCGGTCATCTCACTCGTAGCGTACGTCCTGACAAAAATCGCAGTCGGCATATTTGCCGGTGGTGTCGTCTTTGCAGTGTTGCTTCCCGAAATGAACTTCATGGGCATGGATAGCTTCTGGATCGGGTCGTTGCTCGTGGTCGTGATCACGGGACTCTACACGATCATCGGCGGAATGGAAGCCGTGGCGTACACTGAAGCGGTACAAACAATCATCCTTATCGTCGGCTCGGCTCTTGTAACGTTGTTTGGCTTGCAGGCACTTGGCGGCTGGTCGGAGCTGCGGGCAATCGTTCCTTCCGAGATGTTCAACCTGTGGAAGCCGCTCGTTCCCGCCGGGTTGGAAGGAACGTGGTCGCCGGTGAAAACATCGACTTCGATGGCATGGTACTTCAACGACAACTATCCCTGGGTCGGCATGTTGTTCTGCGCGCCGATCATCGGGCTGTGGTACTGGTGCACCGATCAATACATCGTGCAACGTACGCTCATTGCCCCGAATGAAACTCAAGCACGTCGCGGCACCATTGCCGCTGCGTTCTTCAAACTCACGCCGGTTTTCATCTTCATCATTCCCGGCATCATCTGTTATGCCCTGGCAGTTTCCGGAAAAATTCCCGCCCTGCAGAGTGCCATCCTCGATGCAAATGGGCAGGTTGTTCGCGAGAACGCGCAGCAGGCCTTTCCCCTCATGATCGCTCACGTGCTTCCTGTTGGCATACGCGGAATGGTGGTCGCGGGATTGCTCGCAGCGCTGATGAGTTCGCTAGCGGGCGCATTCAACGCATCCGCCACATTGTTTACGATCGATTTCTACGCCCGTCTTCGCCCGCAAACATCGCAGGAACGACTCGTGTGGGTTGGGCGCGTTGCAACCGCAGTCATGGTGCTCATCGGCATTCTCTGGATTCCCGTGATCAAAGGCGGGAAAGGCTTGTACGATTATCTGCAGGGCATGCAAGCGTATCTTGCGCCGCCCATCTTTGTCGTGTTCTTTTTCGGCGTGTTCTGGAAAAGGCTGAATGCAAAAGGAAGTATGGCCGCGTTGATTGTGGGATTTGCAATGGGCTTTTTCCGTCTCATCATCGACACACCCGTCAAGCTCATGCAGGGATTTCACTACGATGAGGGCTCATTCCTTTGGGTGATGAACAACGTTTTCTTCCAATACTACAGTCTGCTCATCTTCATCGTCTCCGCGATTGTCATGGTTGCGGTCAGTTACATGACAGAGGCACCGGACTTTGGGAGAATTACTGGCCTCACATACGGCACAGTCACCGATGAGCATAAGAAGGATTCTCGTTCGAGTTGGGACGCCCGGGACATTGTCTCATCGGTCCTTGTCCTCGTCCTGATCCTTGCAGCCTATTTGTTTTTTGTCGGATAAGATCATGGTAGCAACTGGTTTGTGAACAGCCTCAAGTTATCGGAACTGATAACTGCTAACAGGCGCTCCGCGCAAAAGAAGCCGCCCGACCACAAGGATCGGGCGGCTTTGAAACACGGAGGAGACTTTCTTGAGATGTCGAATCGCAAACCCCCTCAGCGTCATCTCCATTACTCAGGGTTCTCTGTGGTAGGCGTTTCGGCCCTCACCAGGGAATCTCGTAGGAGACGTCAGCAACAATCGCCTGGCGTGATTCTGTGTTAATGCTTGCTGCGTTTGACCATGCGTCGATGTACTTGAGATTTGAGAATTCATAGGCAAAGTTGGCCCGGGCACCCGCGAAGTTCACACCAACCCCGAATGAAACGACTGCATATCTTTGCGGTTCACCGCGCAATGCGTTGGAAAGCGGCTCAAACAGCTCTGCATCTTCACGGACCCCGGCACGCAATGCAAGCCAGTCACTCGGACGGAACTCCGCACCAACCCGCCAACCGGAGAACGAGAGCCACGGATTTGTCACGACACCATTGGCGCTTGTGTATTCGGCGGAAGCATACGAGCGGATCTCATATTCCAACCCGACAACGAGATTCTCACGGACGTTGATTGCAATCCCTACATTGCCCCGCCACGGAAATTTCGTCTTGTCTTCTCCGGTCACCGACGCCGCAAACG
>CAYJNF010000282.1:0-5459 GCA_964370915.1 uncultured Chitinophagales bacterium | reverse complement strand
TGAGTGGACGAGTACGTGGTGTCGCCATTCATCCCACCAATCCGAACACTGTGTACATCGGTGCCGCAGCCGGCGGGCTGTGGAAAACAACCAACGGCGGGACTTCGTGGAGCGTGTTGAGTGACGACTTTGCGATTAATACATTTGGGGCAATCGCCATCGATCCGAACAACCCAAACGTCGTCTATGCCGGAACAGGCGAATCCATAGGAAGCTTCAATCTTCAGAATCTTGACGGGCGGGGATTGTATAAATCCACGAACGACGGAGCGACGTGGACTCAAATCACGAACGGGTTTGGCGCGCAAACGCACTTCGGCATGATTGCTGTGAACCCGAACAACTCCAACATCGTGATCGCATGCCTCGGCAGCGGCTATTCGTTTCTTGGCAATCTTCAGAATGAAGGTGTGTGGCGCAGCGTGGATGCGGGAACAACCTGGTCGAAGGTCATCAATGTCGACAACGCGTTCGACGTCGTCTTCCATCCATCGATTGTGGGAAAAGTGTATGCGGCGGCAGGAAGCGGTGCCGGTGTCTTTGTCTCAACGGATCATGGAGCCACATGGACCACAACGAACACGGGATTGCCTCTTGCCAGTCTGAGCAGGATTCAAATTGCAATCGCCAACTCGTCGCCCTCGATACTGTACGCGTACATCTACAACGGAACAGAAACACGAGTGTACAAGAGTACCGACGGCGCGAGTTCCTGGTCGCAGATTTCCGCCGGGGTTCGGTTGAGCGGCACATACGACGGAACGAACTGGATCGACCAGGCATGGTACGATGCCACGATTGCCGTGAAGCCGAATGATCCCAATTTTGTGTTGACGGGGAATGTCGAGATTCATCGTACAACAAATGGAGCGGACTTCAGTCCGCTGCGTCTTGCAGGCGGTCCGTACGGCGGAACGCGTGCATGGGACTGTCCGACGCACACCGACATTCACAGGATTGTCTATGCGCCATCGGACCCAAATATTGTCTATCTCGGGTGTGATGGAGGAATCTTTAAGTCGACCGATGGGGGCAATTCCTTTGCCTCCGCGAATGCCGCGATCTCCACAATTCAGTTCTATCGCATTGCTTCACATCCCACCGATCGAAATATAGTGATTGGCGGTGCGCAGGATAATGGCAACTACAAAACTTCGGATGGCGGCGCTACGCCATGGGCATTGACGACAACCGGTGATGGAATGGAATGTTTGTTCGACTACGCATCACCCAATGTGGTGTTCATGTCTACGCAGAATGGAAATTTGCTGAGAAGCATGTCGGGCGGCGATTATGGGACGTATGCAACTGCCCGTCCCGCGTGGGAAGTGACGCCCAATTGGACTACTCCACTTATCATTCATCCCACCGACCATAACACGCTCTACACGGCATCGCGCAGAATCTGGCGCTCGACAAATCAGGGAAGCAGTTGGACAGCTCTCACGGGTACGATTGCGACATCGGATGTTATGAACGGATTGGCGCAGGGACGCACAAATCCGAACGTCATGATCGCGTCGGCGAGCGGCTATTCCAACAGTAACCCGCAGGTGCTGGTCTCGACAGATGGCGGCGTGAATTGGACGGACGTGGCTGCGAGAATTCCCGGCGCTGCCCGCTATGTTGCCCGCGTGCTTGTCCATCCGCTCGATCATAATACGCTGTTTGTCGTTCGGTCGGGATTTGGATCGGGCAAGCTCTACATGTCGAACGATGGAGGACAGACATGGACGAATATGTCGGGCGATCTGCCTGATATTCCCGCCAGCGATTTCTTTGTTGATCCGCAACGACCACGCCAATGGTTCATCGCGAATGATTTCGGCGTGTATCTGTCCACGAATCGCGGCGTGAATTGGAGTCGGCAAGCGTCTGGAATTACGATTGTCCCTGGTTTGGATTTCGATTACTTCTCCAGTGCTGGCACTCGCTTGCTAAGACTCGGTACTCATGGTCGTTCAGCGTACGAAGCTCCGCTCTCTCTCGATTCGGTCGCTTCGATTTTTGTGACACCTCTTGCCAAAGGTTTTCCCAAGGTGGAGGCGAATGTTGTCAGTGATACGTCGGTAGCGACAATCTACAACTTCGGCACGCAACCCTTGACCGTGTCTTCCATAACAAAAAACAACGCGGCGTTCACGCTCATCAACCTGCCATCATTGCCTGCAATCATTCCGGCGCAGGCATCTGTGCAGTTTAAGATCGTATTCAGACCGACCGTTCATGGCGCGGTATCGGACTCTGTGCGTATTGCAAGCAACGATCCGGGTTTTCCCGTCACGTACATTCCGCTTTCGGGCAGCGGCGTTGTTATCGGAACAGCAAGACCCGGAGTGATGTACGCTGTGAGTGGCGCCTCCCTCTATACAGTCAACACCTCAACTGGCGCAGCGACAATGGTCGGTCCGTTGGGTGTAAGTCAGGTTGACGCCGTGACTGTGAGGCCTTCCACTCGCGAGTTGTACGGGATTTACACAACAGGATTGAGCACGCAACTCTATCGGATCAGCAGCCAATTCGGTGACGCGTTGCCAATGCGCACGTTACCTCTTGCAAACGTGCGCGCAATTGCCTTCAGCGCGGATGGGACTTGTTTCGCCACGACATCGGCAGGAAGTCTGTACAGAATCAATCTCACAACTGGAGACACGACGTTTGTTGGTTCAAGCGGCTTGGCGTATGCCGGGCTGTCATTCAATCTGCTGAGCAATGGTCTTTGGGCGAGCGTTCGTCCGCCGCTGTCGAATCGGGATAGAATTTACAAAGTGAATACAACTACAGGAGCCTCAACACTTGTTGGAGCAACAGGTGACAATGCCGTGACGCCATCGATCGCGTTCAACCCACTCGGCGTACTGTACGGTCTCAAGGGAACATCAAGCCAAACGAATACATTGATTCGCATTGACACGACAACCGGAACAGGAACAACGGTCGGCTCAATGGGGTGAGCGGCATTCTCTCTATCACCATGAGAACTGATTCATTGACGACGGGTGTAGAAGGTGGATTAGAGGATGGATTGCCCAGAGCCTTCGCGCTGTATCAAAATTATCCGAATCCATTCAATCCGACAACAACAATCACGTACGACATTCCCCAATCAAGCCATGTGACGTTGAAAGTGTTTGATCTGATTGGGAGAGAAGTCGCGATGCTTGTGAACGAAACACAGGAGGCAGGCACAAGGTCGGTTGTGCTTAACGCCGGCAAATTGGCGTCGGGCATGTATCTCTACAAGTTGGAAGCAGGAACATTCTCGGCATCGAGGAAACTTCTGCTTCTGCGGTGAGTTAATGTTGGACGGATGCAAGATCAAAGCCTCACGTGAGTGGGGCTTTGATGTTTTGGTGCATGCAGGAAGTGTGAAGTCCGTAGAGTATACTCACGCCTGGCGTATCTTGTCGTCAGTATTGTATCCGCGGTCGCCGAATGGCTGGAGTTTTTCCAGCCAGATCTGTTCAAGTAACGTCAGCTCGTCTTTGATGTCGAAGCTCGGGTCATCCTTCACTTTTACGACTTCGAGAATCTCAAAAACGAATTTATCTGCCCCGAAGGTATTCCAATCTTTTTGCAGAGCTTCGTTCCGATGCTTGCCAATCGTCAACATGAACTTGTGACTGTTTAGCGGGCCTTCCAGATTCAGGCTGCTGCCGAGCAGCACTTTGCTGTTCGCAATATTCTTTATCTGAAAGACTCCTACCGGCTTCTGGCGTTCCTTGTATTCTCTTTTGATGTCGTGCTTTGATTTCATTCTGGTTGTCCCTGATGCTTCGTTGCTTTCGATTCGGTCAATGTTGAATCAAACATAGAAGATTGGTTTTGTGAACTGAATTGTCGGTGTCGACCGATAACAGGCAACAACCCTGTTGCAATGGCGTGCAAAAATGATACGCGGAATCGAACAGAGAGTCAACTGCGCAACCCGCGTTCATTCACTCATTGCATCTCAATCACTCATCGGATATATTGACTGCACGCGTCAACAGTCACATCATTTACTCATCAGCAAATGGGTTTTTCGTGAGTTCAGAAGTACACGTGTATATTACCCGCGTCAATGATTTGGTTCACGACATTCCGCTTCCTCAGTATGCAACGGAGCACTCTGCAGGAATGGACATTTGTGCCGCCGTTGACGGAGACTTCCTTCTCAAATCGGGGGAGACAGCGTTGATACCGAGCGGATTTGCCATCGCTCTTCCGGAGGGGTACGAAGCGCAGATTCGCCCCCGCAGTGGTCTGGCGATCAAACATCAAATCGGAATTCTCAACTCGCCCGGGACGATTGACGCGGACTACCGCGGGGAAGTGAAAGTGATTCTCACGAATTTTGGCAAACAGGATTTTGTCATCAAGCGTGGAGAACGGATTGCACAAATGGTGATCGCTGCATACTCGCGAGTGCACTGGGAAGAAAAAGATTCGCTCACTGAAACCAACCGCGGTGCCGGCGGTTTTGGCCATACAGGACGTTAAGTGCACATGAGCTCACACCCATCAACAGTCGAAATCCTCATTTACGCTGCAGGAGTTCTTTTGCTCGCAGCGCTTCTGTATACGGTGAATGCGATTGTCTCGCCCTTTGTGGTCACCGGGGCCATCATGTTTCTCCTATATCCGTTTCGGTCATCGGCTTTCGTGCGCCGCCTGATGGTACTCTCCGCAATACTGTTCGTCGTCTGGTTCTTCGATTCCATCAGCGGACTCCTGGCTCCGTTCATCATCGCATTTCTTGTTGCCTACATTCTCAATCCGCTCGTTATCAAACTCGGGCGACGCGGCTGGCCCCGTTGGCTTTCGTCATTGTTGCTTGTCCTCTCGTCCATAGCGATTGTCGTGACCGTCCTGCTGTTTGTTGTGCCGGCTGCGGTCCGTCAGTTCGAATCGATCATCAATGGCGTCGCACTACTAACGCAGTCGGCGTCGGAGTTCGTGACGCAGGGACGATTGTTCGAGTTTCTCGGACGCTTTGGCATATCTGTGGATGAGGCCCGCAGGTTCATCGGTGAGCAAGTGACTCCTCGCTTGGAAGGGTTCCTGAGAACATTGTTCGAGGGAATTTTTGGGTTTGTCAGTGGCGTGTCATCAATTGCATTCCAACTCATCAATGCGATCATCATGCCGTTTCTCATTTTCTATATTCTCAAAGATTTTCCTGAGGTCACCGGTCGGTTCGTAAGTTTCATTCCGGCAGGTCAACGTGAACGCATCACGGAACTTCTTGGCAAGGCCGACAGGATTCTCGGCAAGTATTTCCGCGGCGCGGTGATTGTTGCTGCAATTCAGGGGACGCTATCGGGGATTGTACTTTGGATTATTGGTGTGGACTACGCGCTCATTCTCGGTATCATGACGGGGATATTGAACTTCATTCCGTACGTTGGTCTCATCACCAGCCTTGTTGTCGCGTCCATTGTTGCCTTGTTCAGCGGCGACCCGGTTCTGGCAAAGGT
>CAYJNF010000281.1:0-5472 GCA_964370915.1 uncultured Chitinophagales bacterium | reverse complement strand
CGATCAAGCCGATATTCTTTACGCCTTTGAAATTCTCGCCGGTCACGCCGCAATCGCAATCAAAAACGCTCGCCTCTACGCCGATCTGAAGCATACGTATGAAGAACTGAAACAGGCCAACCTGCACATTATCCATTACGAGCGGATGGCCATGAAAGGGGAGATCGCGGCGGAGGTGAGCCATGAGTTGAAGAACCTGGTTGCAATTGTTCTCCTCAGTCTTCAGCGTCTGCAAGCCAAAGTCGATTCGATCACCCCCAGCGAGTTAAGCCGGGTGATTGATACAATCATCAAAGGCGTAAAGAAGATCGAAGGTTTCTCCAAAAGCCTTCTGAGCCGCACGAGGGTATCGTCGCGGCTTACGCCTCTGTGTCTCAATAAGATCATCTACGACTTCGTTGAGTTCATCAAGTTTCTTCCAAGATTCAAAGCAAGTTCCATCTCCGTTGCCCTCGCTGAAGATCTTCCGCAAATCAATCTTGATATCGACCAACTGCAGCAGGTGCTGCTGAATTTGCTAAACAACATTATTGAGGCGCGGTCAGACGCATCAATCGAGCTTACCACAGAGTACCGACCGGAATCACGCGAGGCATGGTTTTGTGTGAGGGACAACGGTCCGGGTATTGATGAGCCGGTGTTGACGAAGTTGTTCGTCGAGCGGGTAACAACGAAGGCGGAAGGTCACGGGTATGGCTTGAGTGTTTGCAAACAGATCATTGAAAGTCACGGTGGTACGATCCGCGTTGAGTCGTCAACAGGGAAAGGAACTGCGTTCATTATTACATTGCCCGTCGCGCCGATATGATGTATGCGACACTCCGGGGGAAAGATGTACATGCGAAGAATCCTTGCAATCGTGTGGGTGGTTTGTGTTGTGGGTGGATATCTAGGAAGTGAATTAATACGTCGTCACACACACGACCAAACACAAGTCACACATTATCAGCAGAGTAAGCGGGGAGCGGAAGAGCAGCGATCCGATGGCAAGCGTTCGGGGGAGAATGCAAGGGAGTCATTGCAGCATGAATAGTCCCTCCACGTAGCCAATTTCCCACGCGAGAAACAGTCCGAAGAGAATGCTCGTTGCTGCAGCCAAGCTTCGCACCGCAACATTGAGTGCATGCGATGTCTTTGCCGTGATGAGAAACGGCAAACCGATCAGCGTGCTCATCAGCATCATCCCCCCGATCGATCCCACTCCAAAAACGGCGATATACAACAACGCCAGCCGGGTCGAAGTTATCGTTGCGAGGACAAGCAGCATTAGGGCGGCACTGCCAGCCATGCCGTGCACCATTCCCACCAAAATTGTCCGCTTGCTTTCGCTGAATCGTTTGAAGATCCGCTGCAGTACACGGATGACAATACTCTCGTGAAAAGCAGCTTCGCCCTGATGTGTGTGTATGGAGGCGGATGCGTGCATGTGAGGATGAACATGCTTGTGGCCGTGATGTTCATGCACGTGAACGTGAAGCACTTCTCCTCTATACATCTTCCAGAATACATTCAGTCCGAGGATCACAAGCATCACGGCAACTCCGAACTCCATGGTGAGTGCGATGCGCTCTGGAATCCGAAGGTTGAGTGAAACCACCAGAGCGCCGACAACGAGCAACGAGAATGTGTGCCCGATGCCCCAGAATGCCCCGACGAGCGAGGAACTTAAGGCACCCTTGCGTTCACTAACAATCGTCGCAACGGCGATGAGATGATCTGCGTCGAGTGCGTGCTTTAAGCCAAGGACGAAACCCAGGCTGAGAATGGTGAAAGCTTCTGAATGCAATGCGAGAAAGTCCGTGTCTGATTCTACCCGGAACAATGTAGCATTAGTTCAGAAAACAAACTACCACTATTTTGATGCCATTGCAGTCAACTCGGCGATGGCATTCTTCACATCATGCGTATAGATGATTTTTGATTGCGGGTTCATGTCGCTGATCTCACGGAGAAGCGTCGTGGCTTTGGCCGCGTCTCCGACGGTCTTGTAAATCATCGTTGCATGATATTTCATTCCGACATTCCTGGTTCCGAGACGCATGGCCTGTTCGATAAGAGGCTGGGCTTCGTTCGCCTTTCCGTTCTTGAAGAGAGTCCAAGCGTACGCATCCAGCGCCTCGATGTTGTTTGGCCTGCGCTCATAGTCACGTCGCGCGCGTGTCAGAGCTTTTTCCAGCTCAATGCCATGGTCAGCACAAAAGACAGCAAACTCTTTGTCAACATTCCAGCCTTCCTTGATGTGATCGGAGAACTCCTTCAAAACCATTTGGGTGGTCTCGTCTGCAAGGCGGGTCTTGCCTGCGATCCGATATGCTGCCGCGAGATCTTCCAGGAAACTGTGATCAGGCATCGCCTGCCATGCTTCCTTCAGAAGTGCGATTGTCTCATCCCACTTCATCTGCGCCGATCGCACATGAGCGAGCCCGCTGAGAGCATAGGCATAGTGTGGACGCTCCGCAAGGATGCCCTTGAATATGTATTCTGCCGTGTCATGCTTCGCCTCATGGAGATACAATTTTCCCAAATTGTAGAAGCACCATGCGCGGGGTTCCTGGCCCGGAACTCCGGCATCGCCGGCCATCTGCATGGCAGCTTTTGCCCCGGCGTTATCTCCGTACATCTCTCTCAAATACGACGCTCGGGCATACGATCGCAAATCGGGCCTGATACTCAGCATCTTGTCGCAGGTCTTGACTGCGTCTTCGTACTCGCCCAACTCCACATGCGTGTCACACAGAATTCCGTACGCGTACGCATTGTACGGATTAATCGCAATCGCGCGCTGGACAATCTGCTTTGCTTCCTGAAACTGGTGTAGCGTTGCCAGCATCGATGCCTTCGTGATCAGCGCATTGAAATCGCGAGGATCGAGTTTCAGGACTTGCTCGAGGAGTCGGGCGGCCTTCGGAAAATATTCGTGATGGAGTGCCGTCACACGAGCTTCCTGCAGATAGAGCTGCGCAAGTTCGACATAGTGTTTCGGATTGTCCGGATTCTTTCGAATCTGTTCCCGGTAGAATGCCACCGCCTTCTGCGCATTGAGAAATTCCGATGACGCCGTTGCATCGCCTGAACGCGGACTGAGATTTGTTATCTCGGCATTCGTTTGCAGTTGCCGGGTCAACACCCACACGCCAATTGCGACAATCAAACCACCCACAACAAACGCACTCATCAGTTTCGTCTTCGTCATTGTCGTCCTCATTATTGTGATTGACAAGAATCCTCCGGCGTCCAATCTCCTCTGCACGCAGCGATGGACGTCGGAGAATCTGTCTTAAACAACTACTTCACGAGCATCGCTTTCTTCGCCGGCAAAATGGTATTGCCGACTTCGAGTCTGTAGTAGTATACGCCGGTGGCAACGTTCTTTGCATCCCAGCTTGCGGTGTACGTGCCGGGTTCTTTTCGCTCATTCACAAGCGTGGCAACCTCTTGCCCGAGCGCGTCGAACACTTTCAATTTCACAACGTCAGCCGATGAGATGTTGTATCTGATGGCTGTCGATGGGTTGAACGGATTTGGATAATTCTGTTCGAGGAAGAAGGCTTTCGGGACGCCAATTCCCAGCCCGCCGTCCACGCTCGTTGCGTTGGGTGAGCTTGCCGTCAACTGCTTCACATAGCTCCACCCGCTATGCGGATCGGCGAGGTAGGGGAACGACGTCAGCAACGGAATATCGTTTTTGGTCGGACCCGCATTGTACGTAAGCTCATCAACAAGTTTTGGCGAGACCAAATCCGAATAGTTCGCAGCCACCGCATCATTGAATGGCAATCCAACGGCGGCGAGCACGAGACCGCCGACCGCCTGCAATTCAATTGTCGTAACATCATCTTCGAGACGTCGTCCGTTGGGGAAGCCATCGAGATGAGGCATGCGCTGTGCGATGAGTGTGTCCTTGAACGGCGAAGCCGTGAGGCCGATGGCGGCCGCGCGAATCAATCCCATGCGAGCGTTGTTGATATACTCGCTATTACCACGCGGGGTTACTGGCGTTGCCATATTCAGCCGCAACATATCTCCGCCATACAAATCGCCATTCGGTGTTTGTGTGATCGGGAGGAAATTGTGGATGAACGGTTTGCCGGCGCCGAGCGGACCGTTCTTTCGTGTTATAGCGAGCTGGTATGGAATCAGGTTCGGCACGCCGAAATAGAACACCGGGTACACATCAACGCGTCTCGGCTGCCCGGCGGCAACAAGCGCCGGCTGGAGAGGAACGGAGAACGCGGTGCCGGTGAAATTGATTCCGGGAATTCGTGTTGCGGCAAACGCGCCGTCCCTGCTGTTGCGGAAATCAAATCCCGGGTTGGAATAGCCGGGGATAATGCCAATCGCGGGATAGGACACAGTCTGCGTGCGAAGCTTCGCAAGTGCAGGCACAGCGCCACCGAACTGGCTGTCATCCATGTAAAGACCAAGTTCCGGATTGGAGAAGTACCTGACGAACGATGTCTCTGCTGCGCTGTAGGGGGTTACTGCATTCCAATAATCTTTCTGACCAATCGGAATCACCGCTTCGTTTGTCAACGGCATGCCAAGTCTCGACACCTGAACCCACGGACCACTGTACGCAGGCGGACCTCCGTTCAGTGAGAGTGTCGTGATCTGCTGTCGACTTGCTGATGCCCATACGCCGATCACAAAGTCGGGGTCGAAAATGTTTGCCGGATTCGGGTAGTTCGCATTCTTCGACAGGACATTGATTGGCGCCTGAATGATGATGGCATGTGTGTTGAACCCGGCAACCGCGTCGCGTGCGTATGTTGAGTTTGTGGGATCGTTCCCATAGGCGCTCCGTGTTTGGCCGAGATCGAACACCCCGCCAAGATCGACAAAGAACGGATCATCACGCGGGCCGCAGAAAATCTTTTCACCAGTGGAGGCTGTTGCAATCGCTGCGTTGACGAGCGCCTGATAGCTCGTATTCAATCCGGCCGCTCCGCTAATGGAACGAGGCCCGATGTTGTTCGGAGGCACAATGCCGTTGCTGACGATGGTTGTCCATGTTACACCGCCATTGGTGCTCTTTTCGCAGATGTACGTTGTCTTCAAGTTCTGCTGGCCGAGTCGAATATTGAAGAATGTCGTCGGGTCCTGGTTCACTTGCGAGAACGTGAAGCGATATGTTATGTCGTCGGTTGCAGTTCCCAAAACGCCGACCGAGGGTTTGTTCTTTACATGGATTTCGTAGCGTATGCCGCTGCCGAACGTTGCGTAGTTGGGTCCGCCTTCAGGGAGTTCAAGCGGAATATATGTTGCGACGATTGTGACTTTGCTCGTGTCGTCCGGCGATCGGAAGGCGTACAAATCGCAATTGTCTGCCAGCGGGTCGTTGCTGATCAGCGGCGCTTCTCGGTGGCTTGATGCATCCGTTGTCGTAATCGAAAACGTGAAGACCAGCGCCACCATGAGTGCGGAGACCATCGCTCCAAGAAGAAGTTTTTTCATCGTATTGCTCCTATGATG
>CAYJNF010000280.1:938-5475 GCA_964370915.1 uncultured Chitinophagales bacterium | reverse complement strand
CAATTATCTGGACCTCGTTGGAGAGATGTCAGCAACGCAATATGTCGCGCCGTATTGGATGGGCGTGCTCAACGCGGGACTCGCGAGAAACGAGGAGGCACTCCAGTGGCTCGAGCGCGCGTTCGAGGGGCATGATGGTTCGATGGTGTTTCTGAGAGTTGATCCGGTGTTTGATGGCATTCGCACCGATCGAAGATTCATGGTTTTGCTCAACAAAATGGGACTGGAATAATGCTCTCTCTCTGCAGTTGTGTACCAAACCGACGCGGACTTTCAACCGGACGCAAGCCGAAGAACGTTCTGTTCGGGGTTATCCCGTTGTTGTTGTTCGGTGTCGCGCAATTGCACGGGGGGACGCACGTGACCGTCCGCGATGCAGTCCAGCTTCAACGGCTTTTCTCAGATCGGGTTGATACGCTTCTTGTCTCGTTGGTGCCTGGTGAATACCATCTTACTCCTCATTCAATCGTTGATTCCACCTGCGGCAATTGTGAGAACTCGGCGACGCGTGTCGCCGCTACCGTTGGTCTCCACATTCGTGGGAAGTACGTGCAGCTCATCGGGCCGAAGGATAAGTCCGCCGTCATCCACACGCATGCCGGCTATGGAATATTCTTTGACAGATGCGAAACCGGTTTGATTGAAAACATCACCGTCACGGGCGGCGAGCGCGATACAAACGGCAACGCGACAGATGCGGCGATTGTCGTGAAGAACAGTTCCGTCGTCATCACCAACAATCTCATCACAAACAACATCGGCGACTCAGCGACTGTTGCAAAGACGATTGTGGGCATCATGGGAATCTGCTTTCGGGAAAACTCCAACAGTACCGTCACGCACAACGAGATCATTAGAAACTCGTGGGATGGCGTTGCGTTGTATCGCGATGCAGTTGCGACGATTGAAAACAATGTGGTGGACGGTGTTGACAAAGCTCGCGGCGCGCAGGTTGGCGGCGGACGGGGTGTTGGTATTGGTGTAACCTGGAATGGCATGGCAACAATCCGCGACAATCTCGTGACGCGTTACTGGAAAGGCATAGGTCTGTTTGTTGACGCGAACGGGACGATCGAAGGGAACATCGTCGAAGACATCATTACGTGGGGCATTTCGTACTGGGATGCGGACAAGGGGATGCCTGTGGCCCTCATCAGAAATAATGTCATCTACAAGACAGGTGCATGCGGAGCGTCGATTACTCGTGCGAAAGAGGGAGAGACAACAGGAGCGTTCACCAACAACATCATTGTTGAGACGGGACAGAATCCGAAGTACGATTCTTCCGACTACTACTGCTACCAATGTGCCCTTGCGCTGCATGCTGTTCCGAAGTCGTTCCTCATCACCAACAATCTCTTCTGCAACAATCGCCGGGCAACCCCCGATTTGCCGGACAATGATGTGCCGCGCGAGCAGTTTCTGAGTTTGAGCCAGGCGAAACGCAAATCATTCGCGACGATTCCGCAGTTCGGGAAATCAATCTTCCTCAAGGACTTTCTGAAGGAGTGAACACCAGTTGTTGGCCCAGAACTGCCTGCCTACCAACCGAATTCTTCATAAATTAGGCCGGTTCACCATCCAATTTCACATAAAATGAGCCGGCAGAATGAAATCGCCCCGATGCTCATCATTCGTTCGACTGAACAATGCAAGAGACATCGGGGCGAGAACGATTCAGCGCCACCACAATCGTGTCTGCGCGATCACCGCTTTCGTCCGCGCGATTTCTTTGCAGCAGATTTCTTTTTCGCAACCGGTTTCTTCGAGGCTGGTTTCTTCTTGGCTGTCTTCTTCGGTGCCGGCTTTGGCTCCTCACCCTTCACGATGCCGAGCGTATTGCCCTCAGGATCGCGGAACAATGCAAATGTCACCATGTTCGGAATTTCCATCGGCGGCATGACGATGGTTCCACCCATACTGACTGCTTTGTTCAGCGTCTCCTGCAGATCCTGCACTTCCATGTAAAAAAGTACCGGCGGACCCGCCGGCTGATTCGGATCGTTCTGCCCGATGCCCCCCTGCGCCCCCTTCTCGCTGCCGGTGTTTACCAATCCATAATGCATCGGATTGTTGCTGTTAATACTCCAGCCGAAAAGTTTTGAGTAGAACTCCTGCAGACGTTCTGCATTGTTCGAGTTGATTTCCCAGTGAACGACGGGTGCACCCATGGTGTTACTCCTTCTTGTTAGTTGGGGATGATGGGATTAGTGTTGCGATGATAATTTGTTCTTCTTCGCATCAGCAGCGGTTCGGAATTGCAGCAGCTCATTGGGCATTCCGTAGGCTGTGCTCATGTGGTTTCCTTATTGGGATGTTGTTGCATTGCGTTGCCGCCCGCGCTCGATTACCCGATGCGATTGCAACATGCCAACCGGCTACGCGCAGAGCTTTGGCGCGCGCCTGTGCTGAAGCTTTGTCCCGTTGAAAGAGGTGCGACGTGCGTTTCATGTCAGGTCAGTTGGCGCTGAGTTCGCGGGAACTCAAATGGCGTTGGTGCATTGGGAGTTTGACGAGCTTGCCTGAAGGCTGTGGCAATAATACAAAGTTCGACCCAGCTTAGCAAGAGATATGAATTGACTATTTGCCGGACGTAAGCGATGAGTCGGAAGGATAAACATTACGAAGTTTTGTCGATATGTACCCCAAACTCTAACGGAGCAGATTGTTAACACTGGCGTACTGGACAATTTCAGCGTTGCTGGAGAACCCCAGTTTGTCGAGTACGCGTTTTCGGTAGGAAGTCGCAGTTGAGACGCTCAGCGACAGATCTGCGGCAATTCGGGTGATGCTTTTACCAGTTGCAATCTGTAAGAAGACCTCATACTCGCGTTTTGAGAGTTGATCATGTGGCGGGCGAGGGCGATCTGGCCAAACTTTCTCCGCAAGCAGAGGGGCGAGGGCTTCAGGAACATATCTTCGTCCCGACGCGACCATTCGAATTGCGCCAATAAGCTCCTGGTATGTTGAGCCTTTCGTGACATATCCGAAGGCTCCCTGGCGCAGCGCTCGAAGGACGAACAACTCTTCCGTGTGTCCGGAGAAGACAAGGACCCTCAGGTTCTTGTTGATTGCCAGCACTTGTTTGATGATTGAGAGTCCGCTGGCGCCGGGCATGGAAATATCAAGCACAAGAACGTCCGCACTGACATTCATGATAACTGACTGTACCTCTGCGGCGTCGGCAGCTTCTCCAACCACCGTTATGTCGTACTCCTGCCCGAGGGTTGCCTTCAGCCCTTCGCGAAGCAGGGCATGATCGTCCGCAATAATAATACGAATCATCTTTCTTCTACTTCCGCTCTTTGCCGACGCGCGCATGTGGAGTTCCAGTTCGCTCAAAGCGGAGCAAGAAAGTCGTGCCGGCTCCATTTGGCTATTGGGCCGGCCGATTTATTCTAAGAACAGGGGACTTGCTCGATAACGAAGTATAAAGAGATGCAACGCCCGATACTATCCCGTAATCGCGGTATATTTCTACCCGAACAAAAAAAGGCCGCAACCTGCGGCCCAGTGTGATGAACGTCTATAAACCCCTGGTCATTCCAGTCTTTCCTGACCATGACGCCTGCCAAAAACGTACCGTGAGAAGTGCGGCACTCTTCCTTTCTGCATCATAATCTTGCCGCCACTACCCGTCACTATCATGCTTTCGAAATCCTCAAATTCATACGGCCCGGTTGGATTCTCGTACATGAACTTTACGATGGATTGATCTGGAAATGGATCCAGGTTTGTAAGCGAAACATCGAGTAATGCGGGCGTGAGAAAGTGCAATCCTGCCGGCTTGAAGTGAATCGCGGCGTGCACCGTATCCAATGAGATCGTGATTGTTACCGTATCGCTCACCGCGCCGACCGGGACAGTGAATCGGGCATCCGCTGAAAAGTCTCTTCCGTCGAGTCTTGTATAGCCAAGCCGCGCAAAAAAGACTGTCGCCCTTCCCGGCATAACCAGCCGGGACTCACTCAGATTCGTTATGCCGCCCGGTGCGGGCGTAGGTAACCTGAAGAGTGACACGACACAGGTATCAAGTGGAGCGTCTGGGCCCAAAACTCTTGCAGGCGAAACGCCGTCTGTTTCGTGGTTGCAGCCAACGAGTGTAAGCACAGTAATCGATACGAAGAAGATCAGATTAGAGTACAGTTTCATAAGTAGTCTCGGTGATAGTTTTAGATTGCTCCGCTTTGCCAAAGTGCAATGAGCGTGCCTAAGAACTGCACAGAAAATCCCATAAAAATCGATCAGGATGATGCGAATTGCCGGAAGAGAAAGAAGATTCTACAAAAGCAGTGAACTTTTGGTCAGATGCGATGCGAGATGATGGATCATATGGGGTGGAAAACAGATCAGCCCCACCTGATGCAAAGGTGAGGCTGATGGAAGACTGACGAGACGCGTCACTTCACGATGATCATCTTCTTCAAGCTGGTGAAGGTCTGGCTTCCATCCACCGGCTTTGCTTCGATGCGATAGAAATATACAGATGTGGCAACCTGACTGCCCGAATGATTGCGTCCGTTCCATTGCACGTTGT
>CAYJNF010000280.1:0-928 GCA_964370915.1 uncultured Chitinophagales bacterium | reverse complement strand
GGTTTGCTCTCGTCAACAAGCGATACAATTTCCTGCCCGAGGAGATTGTAGATCTTGAGGGAGACAGCAGCGTCTTGTGGCAATGCAAACCTGATTGTTGTTGTTGGATTGAACGGATTCGGGTAGTTCTGATCCAACGCAAACGAAGTCGGGAGGACTTGCTCTGTTCCTTCGTCAACTCCTGTCGGAGAGATCAGCGCTGCAGCAATACCTCCGATGTCACTGACGGTCCACCCCCGGATGCTTGTGCCGACAATCGCAAAATCCAGATGACGTAACGTACCAATCGTACCAGTGTACGACAGAGACCAATTCGCGCCCAGGTTCGTACTGCGATAAACGTTCGCTCCCTGCGCAGCCCAGAAGTCATTGCCCGTAGCCGAGAGTCCGAGCACATAGCCTGTTCCGCCAATGCCGATGGAACTCCAGGTTGCACCGCCGTTCGTTGTGCGAGAGGCAGCGTCATGTCCACCCGCGACACCGTAGAGCGGACCGTTGAATGCTACTTCGTCAACTTCATCGGAGAACGATGTGGGGGAGAAACTCCACGTCAGCCCTGCATCGGTGGAGCGATAGACAGTGCCAGCCGTTGTGCCGAACCAAATGTGTGTCGTGTCGTGCGTTGACAAAGAATTGTTCAACCCGGCCTGACCAGTAAGCGCTGTTGGCTCGGTAGCGATTCGTATCCAAGCCGCCCCAGCATTGGTCGTCCTGAGAATTGTCCACTTGCCGCCAACTGGATCTCCCAAGGCAATACCGATCGTTGGACTATACATCTTGATGGCGTCGATGAAGCCGCCGTTTTGAGAGAAGACTGAAGACCACGACGTGCCTGCGTTCGTCGTACGATAGATGCGCGTCTCGGCAGGCGTTGTCGTTACGAACGCAATCGAATCGCTCAACGCCTCAATCGCATACACATTACCGT
>CAYJNF010000279.1:0-5496 GCA_964370915.1 uncultured Chitinophagales bacterium | reverse complement strand
GGCATGCCCTGTCCCTACGCGTATTTGACATGTTGGGTCAAGAAGTCGCCACACTGGTGAGTGCAGACCTGCTTCCGGGTTCGTATGAAGTTCGCTGGAGCGCGGAACACGTTGCAAGTGGCATCTACTTCTGTCGTCTGCAAACTGCATTTGGTTCAATCTCACGAAAGATGATATTGATGCAGTAGTCTCTTTCTTGGTCCAAGGTCCAGGGGACAAGCAAATGCTGTTGTACAGAAACTTTTTCAAGAAGAAATGAAGAAACTTGATTTGAACGGAACGTGGCAGTTCAAAGCCATCAACAAATACGAAACTCTTCCCAAGGAGAATCGCAAAGCTACGCGGTGGATGAACGCAGAGGTGCCGGGAACTGTCCACACGGACCTGATGGCGAATCGCATTATTCCCGACCCATTCTATCGGATGAATGAAAACGATGTACGGTGGGTGGAGTCGCAGCAATGGTTGTACAAGCGCACGTTTGTCGTTGCGCCCGCGTTGTTGCAGGAAGACTCGGTGCAGTTGGTAACAGAAGGTCTGGATACTTACGCGGCGATTCGCATCAACGGAAAAAGGGTGACTGAAACATCAAATATGTTTGTCGCGCATCGGTGCGATGTGAAGAAGTTTCTTCGACCCGGCAAAAACTCGATCGAGATTCTGTTTGACTCACCGACAGTCCGTTCGAAGGCGTTGGAGAAGAAGCACGGAGCGCTGCGAGTCGCCCTCGAGCCGCACCGCGTGTTTGTGCGGAAGGCGCAATATTCATTCAGTTGGGATTGGGGACCAAAGCTGACAACTTCGGGAATCTGGCGGGGGATTTCATTGCAAGCGTTCTCGTGGGGTAGACTCAAGAACCCGTTCGCAAAAGTCATCTCCGTAACGAAGCAGGAAGCGGTTGTTGAACTTTCCGTGGAAGTGGAACGCTTTACGGACGATGCTCTGCAACTTGGAGCGTTTGTGGGCGGCGTGAATTTGTTTGTTGAACATACCGTGAAGGTGAACGCCCTGCCTGCCGGCAGGCAGGGCAATTCTGCAAAGCTCACGCTCCACATACTCCATCCGAAACTCTGGTGGCCGAATGGGTACGGCGAACAGCCGATGTACAAAGCTGTGTTAACGTTGCTGAAGCATGGTGATGAGGTGGATGAAATTGAACTGGAGTTTGCAGTGCGCACAGTTCGCTTGCTGCAAGAGAAGGACAAAGAAGGAAAATCGTTCATCATTGAGGTGAACGGCGTGAAGATGTTCTGCAAAGGAGCAGATTGGATTCCGTGCGACAACTTTGTTCCCCGCATTCCTGATTCGACATATGACACTCTGCTGACGATGGCGAAGAATGCGCACATGAACATGATACGTGTCTGGGGCGGCGGCATTTACGAACAGGATGTGTTCTACACCTTGTGCGATAGACTTGGCTTGATGGTGTGGCAGGATTTTATGTACGCGTGCGGCGCGTACCCCGAAGCGGCGTGGTTTCTCAAGCAAGCAAAGGACGAAGCCGAGAGCGTTGTGCATCGCTTGCGGAATCATCCGAGCATCGTGGTCTGGTGTGGCAACAACGAGTGCGAATGGTTGTTCTGCACGGAGAATCCAACCAAGAAACCCGACGACATGAGCGGAGCGAAAATCTTCAGAGATATTCTTCCGGCGGCGTGCACGAAGTATGATGGCACGCGTCCATACTGGCGCAGCTCGCCATTTGGCGATGGATTTCCCAACAGTGAGGCGAACGGGACGCATCATCAGTGGTTCGTCTGGAGCGACTGGAAGGATTACAAGCTGTACGAGAACGACAACGCTCGGTTCGTGGCAGAGTTTGGTTTCCAGGCACCTGCGAACCGGAGAACATTTGAAGAGGTGACAATTGCAGCCGATCGCCACCCGCAGAGTCCGGTCATGGAACATCACAACAAACAAGTCGAAGGGACAGAGCGGCTTGTCCGGTTTCAGGCAGCGCACTACAAGCTTGCGACGGATTTTGACGAGTTCATCTACAAGGGGCAGCTGGTGCAAGCCGAGGCGCTGAAGTGTGCAGTTGAACACTGGCGCCGCAGAAAGTTTAATACGGCCGGGGCGATGTTCTGGCAGCTCAACGATTGTTGGCCCGTCAACAGTTGGGCGGTGATTGACAGCGCGTTGCGGCCCAAGGCGGGATACTATTTTGCGAAGAAGTTTTTCGCTCCCGTGCTGTTGACTTTTAAGAAGGTTGAGAATACGCTGGAAGTCTGGATAGCAAATGATTTGCTGAAGGATGTTACGGGAAATCTCGCGCTCAACTTCTCGTCCCTTGCTGGAAAGAGAGCTTGGACAAAAGCACTCGCTGTTCACGTGAAGTCAAACTCCTCAACGAAGGTGTATGAGATTGACCTTACCAGCTTTGCCAGGTATGACTCGATGCGACACTATTTCTATGGAAGACTTCTCACGGCGGACGATGTTGATTCAGAGCAGCGATACTTCTTGCATGAACCAAAACATCTGCATTTGCCCAAGGCAAAAGTGACGTGGAAGATTGTGGGGGAAAAAGGCGGTCCTTTTGTTCTCAAGCTTCGTGCGACTACATTTGTGAAGAATGTTCGGCTTGAGATTGTTGGAGAAGATGTTGCATTCGATGATAACTATTTTGATATGGATGCGGGGATAGCGAAGGAAGTTACGTTCTGTTCGAGGCAAACGCTTTCTCAGCTGAAAAGACATCTGAGGCTGCGATGGCTTTAAGATTCCGAAAATCGGTTTGCAGCTTTACACTCCTAACCCACAACGACTGCTTCAACAAACGACGAAGGATGAAACCTAAGGAATGAGCAAGCCGAAAGTCGAACGTCTCAACGAAGGAAGACCAATCCTCGAAAGGGTCGAATCACACCCGTGGGAAAGCAAAGTCACGTTCAATCCTGCGTGTGCATTTGTCGATGACAAAGATGAGCTTGCATCGATCATTTCCACACTCCCATTTGCGGAGAAGGTGAAGAAGCAGCTTTCCCAACACCCTGCGTTGTGCTTTCTTCTGTATCGTGCTCAGGGAAAAAAAACAGCAGGGTACGACTACACTCGATCCTCAATCGGACTTGCAGTGCTAAGTCCCGACCTTCAACTTCTTGCCCGACATGATGAGCCGGTGATTCGCCCGGAACGTGAGTATGAGAATCTTGGAGTCGAGGATGGACGCATTGCGAAGGTTGGCGACCGTTATGTGATGACGTATTGCGCGTACAGCTCAGGTGAGACAGGCAATAGAATCCGCATTGCGCTCGCGTCCACGAAGAATTTTGTTCAATGGGACAAGCATGGTTTACTGAAGGGCGAGTTCAACTCCATTGACAACAAAAACGGAATGTTGTTTGAAGAGCGAATTAACGGCAAGTACGTGATGCTTCACCGTCCAATGGAAGGGCCAAATGCTCTCTCAATCCATTGGGCGGAATCGGATGATGTGTTCGGTGAATGGCAGACCCGGGGCATGCTCATGGCGCCAATCAGGAATCCATCCTTCGTCGATACGTGGATTGGCGGCGGCGCGCCGCCGATAAAGCTTGCCGATGGACGTTACCTTCTCATATATCATACGGGCAATCGAAAGGCGGACACGACGCGTGAATACGATTTGGGGCTTGCGATCGTCGATCCGTCACGGGGCGAACCGATCGTCAAGCGCGATGAACCGTTGTTGCGGCCGGAAGTTCGCGCAGAAACGACCGGCGATGCCGACCTCGGCGTAAACAACGTGGTGTTCATCTGCGGGGCATATTTCTTCAGGCGGGATTTGTATTTTCCGTATGCAGGCGCCGACAGCGTTGTCTTGGGAGGAAGAATCTCTCACGTGGAACTTGAACGATACATCTCCTCGCGTCCGGGCGTTCAGCAGTAGATGTACTGCTCCACTCAAGAACACTTCGTTACCGCATTCGCCGGCTCCTCAGTGTCCTGGCGGCCCACATAACCCGCGTTCCACAACCTGGTAAACATCCCTCCGCTTAGCCAGGCAGATTATTGTTCTCCGCTTGCGGGAAGCGTTTGAAGATAATGTACATCTCCCCAAGTCGGATCGGTTGCGTGAAATCATTCTCGTGGAGGTTCTTCAACGCAGTGCGTACACGTTTTGGGTACGTCATGATATCCACTTTCTCCAGCGACTGCTTGAAGCTAGAGTCGAGAATTATTCCATTCCCAAGCAGGAGATAGAGCGAGTCTGCTGCGCGTTGATTGTTGACTTCCAACCTGCCGAGCGTCATGATGATCGGTTCCTCAACCTGCACAACGAGTACCTGCCGTGCCCACCTGTCCGTCGGCACGCCATCAAGCCGTGGAATTGAGAACTGCCATTTCTTGATTGCCTGCATGGCAAGTGCGTCCCACCCCGTATCACCACTTGACCCGAGCAGTTTTGCAGTGTCCACGGTTCCGTCCTTCAACACGTGCACCAACAGGTTGAGCCGCAATCCGCTGAAAGGCATGGACGCCAATGGTGGAAGCGGCGTCATCCTGGTAATCTCAAGTTGGTCATCGGGAACTGTGGTCTCGCGGGGAGAAACGCATCCCGCAAAAAGAAGAAGAGCAATAAGCGGATAACAAATTGAATAGTTCATTTGTAGCCTCCTTGCATCGTTAGTGTGATATCGATGCGCAGCAACAGTGACATTCGTATCTCCGCGCTCTAAACGTGTTGAGTAACTGTGAGCACAAGGCACGCGATGAAACTTTGCTGAGGCATTCCCAGCTTAAGGTACGAATTCGCCTATCAAAAGATGCACGGAGAAAAATGGTGTTACAGGAGGGTATACGTCAACCTTGCGGGACAATCTTTCATATCGTCCGAGGCTATTAATTCGTGGGCATTTGTGACGTGCGTACGCGTACTCCGGCCTCCTCCCGGCAATGTTCCCGGGAAAAACGACAAAATCTGTTGCCGGCATGGATATCCGGACTTCCTTTACTGCGGAGTTGAGTGCCGGGTTTGCCACCAGCAACACATGAAGAGGAGTCCAGGGATAAGAAAGAGGAGGAACACCCAGAACCGCAGAATACTTCCTGTCGCCAGATAGTCGAGAGCGAGAAACAAAACGGTTCCGCCGGTTATCAATGTTCCCCCCACCGCATCCCAGCGCCATCCGGCAACTAAGCCGAGCCAGATGACGAGGAAGGCTGCCTGCGTGGCGATTTCCAATCCGCTCATGTTTGTCAGATCGACCCGACCGCCGGTTACGAAAATGAGGATCACAACCGCGAACAGCAAAGCGATGATCCTCGCCACCCAGCGAATGATAGTGACTAAGTCATCCGAGTATTGGATTGCGGTACCCATAGATCACCTCCATAAGATGATGAGCCAGCCTCCTACAGCGATGTTTTCGCGTTCGGTGGTTGATTCTCCAAACGTCTGATGTAGAGATACAATGCAATAACCAGAAGTGTGATAATCAATGTAGCGACACCCAGTCCGATCCGGCGAAAATAGTACTCGGCAATTGCTTCCTCTGCGTCATGGCGGAC
>CAYJNF010000278.1:0-5497 GCA_964370915.1 uncultured Chitinophagales bacterium | reverse complement strand
GTTGCCGTCGCCGGCGTGACCGTAGCAGATGGAGGTGATGTCATATCTCGCACAAATCTCCTTCACGCCGCGAATGAGCTGAGGGAGGTTCGCTCGCGGAATAACGGTGTCTTCTTCCTTGTATGTAGAAATCGATTTGACCGCTTCACCCATCCCTCGCCGCAGCGCCCATACATCTTCAACTTTCTGCCTGTCTTCAGCGAGCAACACGTCGATGGCGTTGTGTGCCGACACGACTTCCGCGATCTTCTCTATCTCCGCATGCAACGTTTCTTCGTAGTTGCCGTCGACTTCGATGAGCAACTGCGCCGCCGCATCGCTGTTCGGAAATTTCTTTCCCTGACGCTCTTCCGCAACCTTGACCGCCGCTCGTTCGAGAAACTCGCATGCCGAGGGGGTGATACCACTTGCAAAAATACTCGCCACAGCCGCCGCCGCATCTTCCAGCGTATCGAACTGCACCAAGACAACCTTCCGCATCTTCGGAAGAGGAATGAGCTTGAAGAAAATCTTCGTGATGATCGCGAGTGTGCCTTCACTTCCCACAATTAACTGAGAGAGATTGTAGCCCGAGACATTCTTCAATACTCTGCCCCCGGCATTGATGATCTCGCCAGTCGGCAGGACTGCCTCAAGCCCAAGCACATAATCCTTCGTGACACCATACTTGACAGCTCGTGGTCCGCCAGAACACTCTGCGAGATTTCCACCGAGGAAGGAGCTGCCGCGTGATGCCGGATCGGGTGGATAGTACAAACCTCGCTTCTCGCACTCTTCCTGAAACACCTGCGTGATTACTCCCGGCTCAACCGTTGCCTGGCAGTTCTTCTCGTCGATCTCGATGATGCGTCTGAACTTCTCCATGGAAAGCACGATGCCGCCATGCACCGGCAATGCCCCGCCCGAAAGTCCCGTGCCGCCGCCCCGCGGAGTTACGGGAATAAGACTCGCGTTGGCAAGCTTCATGATGTCGGATACTTGCTGAGTAGTCGAAGGTTTGACGATTACTTCGGGTGGAAACAGAAGATCTTCGGTTTCATCCTGGCCGTAGAAAGATTTCGATTCATCATCAAAGAGAACATTTTCACGTTCCACAATGGCGGAGAGTTGGGCGATGAATTCGGGCGCTATTCTATTGTATGTCATGTCTCGGTGATTGATTGCTGGCCATTCATTGCGCATGAATATAAGAAGTTTCGGAGAGATCAGAAAAAGTTGAAAGGTGTTGTCGCCCTTCAATAGTACCATAGGGAAGACGATGGGAGTTCTACGCACCATCGGTGGATGATGTTGATTGTGGATCCGGTAGCTTCACCGATGGAGGATCATATCCCACCACAGAGCCAGCGCGGATGCGGGCGAGATACGGCGACACCGTTGCTCCCGGCAGTGTCCGGACGTTGTCTTCGATCTTGATCATGCCAATACCTGTGCCCGCGCCGATGGTACAGTTGGATCCGATTTCGATCAAGCCGTACCGGAACTTGCCGCAGCCTTCATACGCGTGACACGTAAGACGTGTGAACGCGCCGAGCAGCGTGTTGTCGCCGATGAAAATCAGCTCGGGTCGGAAATGATCGAGCCAGGTCATCTGCATGATCTCGACATTGCTTCCGATATGACATCCCATCCACCGATACCATCGGTTCTTGAACGGCGTGCCTTTCATGAAGAATGAAATCCCCACCTGAAAGAGCACAAGCATTTTCCTCCAGCCCGGAAGATTAAGCTGTCGCCAGTTGATGGCGTTGGGCTCTTCAGGCGCGCCAAGTCCGGAGAAAGTGTAATGGCGCGCGGGCGATGCAAGAAACTTGTCGAGCGCAACTTTGCCATCGGGCGTTCGCGGATCGAGCGTGTTGATATCGATGCCTTTGCCATTGGCAGTCTTGCTGATGTACACTGTGCGTCCGCGTTTGCGAGCCAGCTTGAGAGCGCGACCGATCATATCGGTTGTTACTTCGCGCATAGTATCTTCGGGAGAATTGGCGTGCATGTTTTAGCGTGTCAGTTAGAGTTTAGGGGCGAAAGGAAAGAGCGGAAGTTCTCGATGTCACCTTACGGAGAAATCTCCGGAGAGTCAAGGTGGGACGACGCCCCTCTCCCTCCTGAGAGGGGCATCCCGTTCGTCAGTTCTGCACAAAGTACCAGCGCAGAAAGAAGAGTACGTCGGTACTCAGGAGGTGCTGTTTGCGCTCGGAAGTAGTTGTGGATGCGGATGGTTGGGGTGGGGAATACGACCTGGTCACATCTGGGTTACCATAGGATGTGTAATTGAATTGGAATTCTCCACCAACACTCAGTTGACCAACCGGAAAGAACTCAGCCCCACATGCCGCGCCGACGGTAAAATCTATTTCGTTGGTTTCTGATGTGTACTTGACGGGGTTCGAGCCGGAGTAATAGTTCGAATTCTGGTATTCAGCGGAAACGAAACTGATGCCGAGGCGCGGGCCGACATACATCTCGAGTTGAGGCGCGACAGGGACGATAAAGTATCCGCTTAGACCTACAAAGGCTGAGGACGCTTTGGTAAGTCTCGTCACGGGTATCGACCCTGGACTTGTTGTCGAAGTTACCGTTTCATTGCTTAGTGAAGAGAATCCAAATGCCGGCTCGAGCCGGAAGCGTTTGTTGGCGTAGATCGGAATGTAGAAACTCACAGGTGATTGCATAGACATGTAGGTCTCGTAGTACATCCCCCCGTCAAAGTATGTGTACGTGGTCAAAGACCGGTTGAAGCCGGCAGGGTTCAAACTTACCCCAAAGCCTAACCGGTTCTCTCGTTGTTCTTGTCCGAACGAGAATGAGACGACTATGAGAATGGTGAACAGGACAGCAAGAGTGCGCTTCATGGTTTCTCCTTTTCAGTTGTGCGCTAAATGTTGTTGTTGGGTGAACGATCCGGGGGAAATTCAGACGGAAGAGTCCACAATCGATTCCAACTGCATAGTGCGGCGAATGCACCTGATGCTTTGGACTTTTGTTGTTTACTTGATTAGAACAGTTTGTCCGCCAGAAAGGAGGGAGCGGACGTTTGATGGTGTATCCAATCTATTAAGCGCAATGCGAAGAATCAATATGACTTTTCAGTCCGACAGAACGTACCGTCGGAGATTCTCGCTCGCCCGAAACCTTACGAGTTGGTTTCGCGAATTCTTTTCGCAACGGCAATGATGTGTCCATCGGGATCTGAGACATAACCAACCGCATCACCCCAATCTCGCGGCAAAATTGGGGAGATCTCTCTCGCTCCTGCCTTAAGTGCCCGCGCATAGATGTGTTCAACGCAATCGGAGTACAGGTACAACTCGCACCGAGGAATACCTTGCCCTTCGGTAGGATGTGGAGTTTTGTCTCCCAAAATCTTCGCGATCCCATTCTCGGGCATAAGCCCAAGTTTCAAATTCTCCGCCAACAGAAACTCTGTCATGCCGGGAACATCCAGGCTTGGCTGTTGCTCAAGAACATAAGAATAGAAATCTCTGCTGAGTTGTTGATCTTTGCAGTAGAAGATAATCTCGAACTGCACCTTTTCTGCCAGCATAGTCAAACGTCGGTGAGGTTGCTTGCTTTCAGTGTGGTTTCCGCGGCATCCTCTCGTCACGCATTGCGGCGTTGTACGCGAATATTGCCATGATAACCGCGCTTTGCTGGAGATCTTTCTCAACAACGCGGTCGTACACATCCATTGTAGAATGATGCGTGAGTGTCCCGTACTCGATGTCATCCTGTATGAACTGGAATGCCGGAAGTCCGATTTGATCGAAGGAAACATGGTCCGTTGATCCGGTGTTCATCAGCGTGAGTGTTTGTGCTGATGGATCTCCAATGGCAGTCAGCCACCGGCGAAAGATAGGGCGGACAGTCTCGTTTCCTTGCATGTACACGCCCCTGAATTTTCCACCACCGTTGTCGTCATTGAAATATGCGGAGAATTTTTCGGCGGCAGGCTTGAGTGTTAGAGTTCTGAGGCTATCAGCAGACCTCTCGCCGAAATGCTTTCTGACAAAGGCCTCGGAGCCGAGAATTCCCTGCTCTTCTCCGCTCCACAAGCCAACGCGGATTGTCCGGCGCGGCTTTAGTCCGAGTTTCTGAAGTATTCTCATCGCTTCAAGGCAAACAACTGATCCTGTGCCATTGTCCGTCGCGCCTGTCCCGCCATGCCATGAATCCAAATGGGCCCCGATCATCACCACTTCATCCGCGAGATCTGTTCCGGGAATATCCGCGATGACATTGTGAGCCGAATCTGCTTTGTTATACTCCACCTCAAGATTCATCTCAAGTTGCACGCGATGGTTTCGTCGCACCAAACGCAACAGCCGATTGTAGTGTTCTGCCGAGACGGCAATTTGGGGAAGAATCTTGGGTGCCTTCGGATTCCACACTTTAGGTCTCCGCGCCATCGGCGTATCAGGATGAGCGGGAACGAATGCTTGCTGGACAAAAATAGTTCCCGCGTCACCGCGATTGGTCGTAAGGATTGCAGAGGCGCCTTCATCAAGCGCCATCGTGATCTTCTTGTATTCGATAAGTCCGCGTGCCTTGTCCTCCGGACCGGAGACAAACCTGCGACGCGAACGAGGTTTAGGACTGTCGGAGTTTGCCATGTACAACAACAGCGTGTCCTCTTTGCGTGACGCTCTCGGCTCAAATTGTGGCTCAAGAGCACGCATGTCGCTCATCAGGAGAAACTTTCCCTTCAACTTCCCGCGGAAAGTCGCAACCGCGCTGTCTGTTGATGCATTGAAATCGATAACCTCTCCTTCAACCGTTCCCCTGGTTGAGGGTGACCATGCTTTCGGAAACGATAGTAGCGGGAAGACGTCTGGTTCAGTAACGGTCGCCGAATAGTTTTTCAGAGACCAGCTTCTGCCGAATGGTCCCCAGGCCTCGAGATGAGCATTCGACACACCCCATGACGTCATCTTGCGCATTGTCCATTGCGCAGCCTTCATATACTGCGGTGACCCTGTTAACCGCGGCCCGCATACATCGGTAAGGTACTGCAACATCTCCATCACTTCCGACTTCTCGGCTCCCTCGACCCAGATCTTTCTGATTGCAGCGGTGTCAACCTCGTCGGCAATTTTCTTTTGTGCAAACGCGGGGCTGAGAGCCGCAACCGTAATGATCGTCAGGGCAAAAAACTTCTTCATCGTTTTCCTCTACATAAGTGATTGTATAACTTACTTGCTAGTGCCGATCTAACTAAAGACAGAAATCTGCAGTAACTGCATTGTTGGATGCGGCACTGTGCCCCTTGGTTGCATATTGGAGGGACACTAGAAGACACGCAGGAGTTTCAACGACATCAGGACAATCGATGCAACCATGAGAACGCGAATGACCCTGTCGCGGCGGCGTATGATTTCTGTGGTAGCTGCCCAATGGCCGGCTGTGTATCCCACAAGCAATACCAGGGTTGCAGGCCAGTCAACGTTATCGGTCCAAATGAAAATCAGTGACGTAGGAAAGAGGTAGGCGAACACAATGG
>CAYJNF010000277.1:0-5513 GCA_964370915.1 uncultured Chitinophagales bacterium | reverse complement strand
CCTCTGACGTACGACCCGAAGAGAGCGAGTGAGGCAACGTTGTAGTCCTTCCTCAGTTCATCCAAATGCTGACGAATCAAATCCGCCAGCACCGGAGCAAGAGTTTTGTTAAGCGTTATCGTTTCCATCCCTCAACCTTGAAATCTTGAAGCTTCTTCGCGTTGTGTCAGCCCAGCTTCATTGCGCTTTGTACTTCCTTCATCGTCGCCTGCGCTCGCGCTCGCGCTTTCGTCTCCCCGTCGGCAAGAATCGCCGTCACCTCATCGGGGCGCGTCTCGTAGAACGCACGCTTCTCCCTGATGGGCGCAAGCGTCTCGACTATTCTTGCCGCACAACGCCGTTTGCAATCAACGCAGCCAAGCGCACCACTTCTGCATCCCGATTCAATCTCCGGTGCTTCGCCCGCGTTGAACTTCTGATGGTACGTATACACAAGACAAATCTCCGGCCGTCCGGGATCGTTCCGGCGAATTTTCTGCGGGTCGGTAACAGCGCCCTTCATCTTCTTCTGAATCTCTTCCGCCGAGTCTGAGATGAGAATTGTGTTACCCGCAGATTTGCTCATCTTCTTATCCTGTCCGTCGAGGCCGGGCAGGCGTGCAAACTTTGTCAGCTTCGGCTCGGGTTCAGGAAATACATTCCCATACTGACTGTTGAACCGCCGCGCGATCTCGCGTGTAATCTCGACGTGCGGAACCTGATCCTCCCCAACCGGAACGAAGTCGCCCTTGTACAAAAGAATGTCTGCCGCCTGCAGCACGGGATACCCGAGATGCCCGTAGCTTACGCTCTCGATATGCAGATCGCGCACCTGATCTTTCACCGCCGGATTACGTTCGAGTCTCGCTTGCGTGATCAACATGGAGAAAATCAGGTGCAGCTCCGCATGTTCTTTGATCTGCGATTGACGAAACATCGGACTCTTCACCGGATCGATGCCAACCGCCAACCAGTCCATCAGCATTTCGACGGAGTTCTGATAGATGTCGGATGAATCAAGGTTTGTGGTCAGTGCATGATAATCTGCAATGAGATGATAGTTCTGAAACTGCTGTTGAAGCGCCACCCAGTTTTCGAGCGCACCCACAAGGTGTCCCAAATGGAGTTTGCCCGTCGGCCGCATGCCGCTGAGAATGATTTTCTGTGTCGTCAAGAAAGTTTCCTGATAAGATTTCAGATTTGCCCAACCTCAGGCAATCAAAACAACAAACCCGTCATTGAGACGGGTCATTGAAGAAAGAGATAGGGCTTCCACCGCTCATCCAACCTACCCACGAAGTGACTGATGAACGTGACGTGATTGGGACGCATGGGCCTGCGAAGCAACGGCATATTAGATTCTTCTGGCAAGCGGTCTCCCTTTCGGTTGTTGCATTTGACGCACGCACATACAAGATTATCCCACGAATCTTCTCCGCCTCGCGAAATCGGCACCACATGATCGATCGTCAGTGTCAGGTCGCCGCGACCGCAGTACTGGCACCGATGCCCATCCCTGCGAAGCACGTTCTTGCGAGAGAGAATGATTCTCTTGTACGGAACTTTTACATACATCGAAAGCTTGACGATACTGGGGAATGGCATCGTCGCCGACACGGAATGTACTGCTCTCCCCTCGTACGCCTCGATTAACTCCGCTTTACCGAGATAGAGAAGCACGATTGCCTTCTTCACATTAATCACGCTCATTGGCTCGTAGCTCTGATTCAGAATCAGAACTTTCGCATTCATTTTGCCATGAGCCGTCCGCTGTGCTGCATATACGCTGAAGTCGTCTTACCTCCTAGCTGTCTGCAAAATTGCAAGATCGCCGTGAGTTATGTCTTGAGAAAATATAGCACTAAGGGGAAGTATAGTCAAGCAACGTGCGCTGGCATGGGGAGACATAATGAAGAAAGCCCCGAACATCGTCCGAGGCTTTCCATAAATCGTTGCACACACCCTACTTGGGAATCTGCACGGCAAGATAGGTTGTGCCCTGGGGCTTCTTCACCCGCAGCAGAAGCGCATCACCGGGCTTCTTTGAGTCGATGATCTTCTTCAAGTCTCCCGGGGAATTGATGGGTTTTCGTTCCGCTTCCACAATCACGTCATTCTCTCGAACGCCTCGTTCGGCCGCTTCCTGATACTGCTCCACCGCAGAGACAACAACACCGCCTTCGACCTCCTCGTCCTTCTTTTCGTCGGATGTCAGAGGACGAACGGTGAAGCCAAGCTTGTCGAATTTCACCGAAGAAGACCTAGGCTCACGCTCTTCAACATCATTATTCCTGTTTGACGCTTTCACAGTGGTTGCTTCATCGTCGCGCTGCCTCAGGGTTACTTTCTTTTCAAGCGTTCTTCCATCGCGGAAGACCTTCAGCGCGACCACATCCCCCGCATGCTTTGTAGCAATATAGCTTTGCAGGCCATTAGGCTCATTCACCTCTTTGCTGTCAATCGAGAGAATCACGTCTCCATCTCTGAGTCCTGCAGCTTCGCCCGCTCCGCCTTTGACGAGACTCTGCACGAGCACGCCCTTCGCTTTGTCCAATCCGATAGCGCTCGCGGTAGTATGATCAATCGGACCGATCTGCACACCGATATAGCCGCGCCGGACTTTTCCATTTTGAATCAGATCCATTGCAACGGTCTTCACGATGTTGACCGGAACCGCGAATCCGTACCCCTGGTATCGCATGTTCGTTGTGGCGATGGCGGTGTTAATGCCGATGACCTCGCCATTCATGTTTACCAGCGCGCCGCCGCTATTGCCCGGATTGATTGCAGCATCGGTCTGAATGAAGTTTTCAATTCCGTAGTTGTCCTGAATGATATTGATGTTGCGCCCAATCGCGCTCACGATTCCCGCAGTCACCGTCGAAGTCAGCCCCAGAGGATTGCCAACGGCAAGCACCCATTCGCCGACCTGCACCTCATCCGAGTTCCCGAGCGCCGCAACCGGAATGTTTTTTTTGTCGATCTTAATGACCGCCAGGTCGGTTGTCGGGTCGGTGCCGATGAGCTTTCCCTTGTACTCAGTCTTCTCGTTGTCCAACTGAACTTTGATGCCGTCATCATCCGCGCCTTCAACGACGTGATTATTGGTAACGATGTAACCGTCTTCGGTGACAATCACGCCCGAACCCGCTCCCTGGGATTTTTCGGGATTGCGTGGCCGGATATCGGGACCGAAGAAATGCCAGAAGTCATCGGGCATGTTGCGCTGATCTTTCTTGCCCGACGTTACAACAGTAATCGAGACAACCGTTGGCGTTACAGCCTTCGCAACGGCGGTAAAGTGCGAGCTCATCCCTTTCAGGTCAGCACCGTTTGAGATCGGAGGGGCCGATGCACCAAGCTTCACATCATCTTTGCCACCGGCGAGACCAAGTCCAACGCCTTGACTTGAATTCGAGACGAGGAGTGCCCCGATAATAATGCCGATAGTAATTAGAAACAGAGATGCAAAAATCGATTTCTTTGACATAGTGGTTTCTCCAAAATAGTTTAACTTCAAAACAGTCTGTTCACCATTACAACCTCAGCGCTTAGAGAATCGCAGCAAACACCTCCTCGGAATGTAATCCGCGAAATCCTTCTATGTGATTTTGGAGATGAGATCGAAGCGAACGGCGGACCTCGTCATGCGTCCCGGGCTGTATTTGCATATCCATGATTGAGTCCACTACATTCGCGGCCTGCAAACGCTGTAAGACCGCCAGCGATGCGGTTGAAATCTTCTCTGCATTATTCAGACCCTCTGAACAATTTTTGCAGAGGATTCCACTTGAGGTTGTTGCATACCCGCGATAATTCTCCTCCTCACGTTCCATACTCTTTTCGCAATGAGTGCACCTCATGAGTTCGGGCTTGAATCCCAGAAGCTCAGAAAGCTTCGTCTCAAAGTAATATAACGCCAGAGAAGGCTGTTTTGTTGCACTGTTCACCACCCTAATATGATTCAACAAGAGGTGGAAGAGGGTCTGGTTTTCATCTTCGTCATGCGACACAATATCAACAAGTTCCACCGCCGACATGGCGGCAAACATTTTTTCCATGCTGTCCGACACGGACCGGAATGATTGCATGATATCGCATTGGGAGAGAAGCTGGAGGTCACGGTTATTGTTGCGATACATAACACACGCAACGTGATTCATCGGCTCGAGCGCTCCGCGGAACTTGCTCTTCGCGTCGCGTGCACCTTTGGCAATCACTGAAACTTTGCCGAACTCCCTGGTGTACAGGCGTACGATCTTGCTCGTGTCACGAAACTTCATTGCCGAAAGCACAATAGCTTCCGTCTTCGCGATCATAACACTTGTTGCCTGCTCTGGGTTTGATCTTCCGTGGAGGTGTTGAGGTCACCCTTTTTCAACGCAGCGATGGACTCAGAGAAGGGTGGCCTTAACACTCCTACTTCTGTAACAATCGCCGTTATGAAATCGTTCGGGGTAACATCAAAAGCGGGGGCAAACACCGACACACCCGGGGCGGCAATGCGAATATCACCGATATGCGTGACGTCCCTTGGATTCCGTTCCTCGATTGGAATATTCCGGCCTGATCGGGTGTTGAAGTCGAGTGTGGTAGTGGGTGCAGCGATGTAGAAGGGGATGCCATGTTGACGGGCAAGCACGGCAAGCATGTATGTTCCAATCTTGTTGGCGGTGTCGCCATTTGCCGCGATCCGATCGGCTCCGACAATCACCAGATCAACCTCGCGCTTTTGCATAAGCAAACCGGCCGTGCCATCGGTTACCAGCGTAACATCGATGCCGGCTTTCATCAATTCCCACGCCGTCAGCCGCGCACCCTGAAACAGCGGACGTGTTTCATCGGCAAATACGCGAACAACATTGCCCTGCTTGGCGGCGGTGGTAATTACGCTTTGAGCTGTTCCGGTGCCTGCCGTCGCAAGCGCGCCGGTGTTGCAGTGCGTGAGTATCGACGAAGGAAAGCCAATGAGCGATGAGCCAAACTCGCCAATCTTTCTGCATGCGTCGATATCTTCCTGCTGGATCTTTTTCGCTTCGGCGAGGAGAATGCGTTTCAGATTTGGCAGATCCGCACGGGCATTTTGGTCAAGTGTTCGCCGCATACGCTCGAGCGACAGAAAGAGGTTGACCGCCGTGGGACGCGTCTGCGAGAGATAGTTCATCGCCGCATAGAATTCTTCGTTGAGCGCTCGCACCGAGTCGACACTCTTTGCATGGGCAGAGAGTACGAGACCAAACGCAGCGGCGACTCCAATAGCGGGCGCTCCGCGGATTTCGAGTTTGCGGATTGCTTCCCCTACAACGCGATAGTCGTCCGTTTCAACAAACACTTCCTGATGGGGAAGCTTCGTCTGATCGATAAAGCGAAGCATGCCATCGCGCCATTCGATGGAAACCATATCAGCTCACGTATTCAAATTAGTCTTCGTCGAATCGAGAAAGTTCGCGGAACGCCCGGAATCGATCCTGAATCTGCAAGTGGGTGAGATCTGCCAAACCGTCAACACTGAATTTCTCAACGCAGAACGATGC